>CAMDEL010000006.1 GCA_945896765.1 Singulisphaera sp. GP187 | reverse complement strand
GCCTTTGCAGAACTTATGTTTTTCCAACCGTGACTTGTTCGACATGTCCAGCGTTGATCTTGGCATGACCGCTGCCAAGTTCGCCGATTGGATCCGGGGGAACGATATCGACCTTCTTTTCTCCCAGTTTCGCATCGCCAGAGAGGACGCGCGCTTCAAATGTTTTGCATTCAAGCAGGAGTCGAGACATAATTTCTTCCTCTGGAACATTCGCAACTCGTGCGCCTTGGACATAAATGATTCCGCGGCGATCGCCTGCAAATACTGCAACATCTGCGCCTTCAGCTTCGCCTGGGCCGTTGACGATGCATCCCATCACAGCAACCTTGATTGGCAACTTGATCTCGGGCATCAGCACGCGTTCGACTTCTTTCACGAGCGTGAACAAGTCCACTTGGATGCGCCCGCAAGTTGGGCATGCGATCAGGTCGATGCCTTTGCGCTCGCGCTTTCCCAAGCAGTACAGCATTTCGAAAGCATCTTTGACTTCGTCGATGTGATCGCTGGCATACGAAATGCGAACCGTATCACCGATGCCATTGGCGATCAGCGATCCCAGAGCAACGACACTGCGAATCGCGCCTGAATCTTTGGTGCCCGCGTGGGTCACTCCAAGATGCAGGGGATAATCAAATCGCGCAGCGATTTCTGTATAGATGTCGATGACAAGCGCTGCGTCCATGCTCTTGGCGCTCAACACGACTTGGTGAAAATCGCGCGCTGCGAAAATGTCGAGATATTCCTCGAGCTTGGTGATCATCAATGCCAGCAAATGTCCAGAGCGATGATCGGCGAAGTATTTGCCGAGTTCTTCCATGCGCCGCTGTTTGTCTTTGCGCTCGATGATGGAGCCTTCATTGACGCCAACTCGAATTGGAATTCCTCGTTCCTTGCATGCATCGATCACGGAGTTCACCTGATCACGATCACTGATATTTCCAGGATTGAGTCGAATCTTGTGCACCCCAGCTTCGATCGCTTCAAGAGCGCGTTGATAATGAAAGTGAACATCTGCAACGATGGGGACTTTCACTTGTGGGATGATGTGTTTCAGCGCCTCTGTGTCCTTGCGTTCTGGCACTGCCACACGCACGAGTTCTGCCCCAGCTGCGTGATAGCGATTGATTTCAGCAACGCAGGCGTCGATGTCGTAGGTGTATCCAGCGCACATCGTTTGCACTGCGATCGGTGCGCCGCCGCCAATTGCGACGCGTCCAGTTCGGTCATCTCCCACCAATATTTGGCGAGTTTTTCGTCGAGGTTCCATAATGAGAGTGTACGCACTTTATTCGACAAATTGGCAGTGATTCCATACTCTTCTTTGCATAAGGAGATTTCGCACATGTCAAATGAAGTTCTTGCTGCACAGCCCATGGTCGCTTGGGTTCGAACCCGTTTTTCGGTGATGATGTTTCTGCAGTACGCAATTTGGGGAGCATGGCTGCCCATCTTGTGGCCGTATTTGTTCAATGTGCGCAAGTTCACCCCTGTGGAAATTGGATACGCATTCAGCGTCGGTGCAATCGGAGCCATCGTTGCGCCATTTGTGGCAGGCCAACTTGCTGATCGTTACTTTCACACTGAAAAATATCTTGGAATCAGCCATATTCTTGGCGGAATACTTGTCTTTCAACTCGCGGCCATTGAAAGTCTCAGTGCATTCCTGATCTTTAGTTTGATCTACAGCATTGTCTATTCGCCAACGCTCTCGCTGACAAACTCGATCACCCTGAATCATGTCGATCGTGACAAAGACTTTGGAAAGGTTCGATTATGGGGAACAGTCGGTTGGATTGTTGTGGGAATCACCATGGGGCAGGTGTTGCTCTATAACCATACTCCAAGCACTGGTACGCCTGAAGAAATTGCAGCCGCTCAGTTCGCGGGAATGGCTGGCGCATTTCGACTTTCAGGTTTTTTAGGAGTTCTGATGGGGATTTATTGCTTCACGCTGCCCGCGACTCCGCCAACCAAGGGCAAAAAGAAAAATGCGACTTTTGAGGCACTCTCTTCGGTGAAGTATCAGCCTTTGATCGTGCTCTTTTTATTGGCGGTTCCGATTTCGTGTCTGCATCAATTCTATTTCGTACACACATCCGGATTCGTCGGTGCATATCAGGCCGCTGCTGGCGAAGATTCTTTCACGAAGTTTGTGAACAACATCTTTGGTGTGGGTGGCGGTGGACTGATGACGATCGGTCAAATGAGCGAAGTCATTATTCTCGCGATGATCCCTCTGTGGGCACTCAAGTTTTCGCGCAAGACTCTGCTGGCAACAGGAGTGGTGGCGTATGGTCTTCGGATGTTCCTCTTTGCATTTTCGACAAAAATTGCCTTAATTTTAGGGATTTCAGAGGCTGTCGTCATGATCACTGGCATCGCGCTGCACGGATTCTGTTTCGGTTGTTTCATCTTTGTGAGTTACATGATTGTCGACGAGGAAACCTCCGATGATGTTCGAGCGAGTGCGCAGAGCCTCTACAACATGGTCATCGTCGGATTTGGAATCATCGTTGGAAGTCTTGTGGCTGGTCGGGTTGCTGAGTGGGCAACTGTCGATGGCAAGATGGAATATCAACGACTCTTCGGCTTTCCGATGTATGTCGCTTTGGGATGTTTGATTGCGCTGCTTCTGTTCTATGACTCGAAGGCAGGAAAACGAGCAGCGCTGTTGAGAGCCAGAGGCTGAGAAGCGGCTCAACCCGCCTTGGCGATCGCCAATTGTTCTCGTGTGAAATCCGGGTGTATTGCAAGTTCCTGAACACCCCCAGGAAGTGCAAGCAATTCGATTGGAGTTCCTTCTGGAATTGGAGTGCCGTCGTGGCGTGTTACAACGACTTTCGTAAATCCTTTGAGGTGATTATCAAGAGTCTTCTGCAGTTCTTTCTGCTTGTCTTCTGGAAGTTTGGCAAAACTTTCTCGTCCGCGACACTTTGGAAATCTGCTGCATCCAAGCCACGCGCCGCGTTTTCCGTCACGAAGATTCATCGGTGAAGCGCACTTCGGGCAGGGTAAATCCGTCAAAAATGCTGGCGCAGAAGGCAATTTCAGACCACCCTTGCGGTCGACATTCAAGATGAATTGAACTGGCTTCGCAGGCTCGACGACAGGAGGAGCATCTCCGGCAATTGATTTCTTGCTGGATTTCTTTTTTGCTTTCACCGGTTTTTCGGGTCGAGGTAAATCCTCGACAAGAAAGTCGCCAAACTTTCCATGGCGCTTCACCATCGCGACTCCGTTTGGCGAAACAAGGTCCAGTTTCTCAGGAATCAGCGGCCGACCTTGACGATCAACGGCGTTGGCGTATTTGCACTCGGGATAGCTTGCGCAAGAAAGAAAGCGCCCGCCTTTGCCGAGTCGATATTCGGTGCGTGATCCGCACATTGGACAACTGTATGGAGCCGAGACGCGAATCGATTTCACGTGGTCGAGAAGTTTCGCGCTTTCGAGCAGGGGTTCGAGTGTTCGAGTCGTTCGCTTGAGCATCTTCTTCCAAGGTTCTTTGCCCTGCGCGATCGCATCAAGTTCTTCTTCGATGCGCCGGGTGTAATCGATTTCGACAAAGTTTGTTGAGAAGGCATCGACCAAGAAATCCGTGACGGCCATGCCGAGGTCGGTGGCATAAAATCGTCGATCAACTTGCTCGACATATTCCCGTTCTTGGATGGTTCGAATAATGCTGGCGTATGTCGAAGGCCGTCCGATTCCCGCTTTTTCCAGTTCTTTTACGAGCGTTGCTTCGCTGAAACGCGGCGGGGGACTGGAGAATTTCTGCTCTGGTTCAATTGCGAATGGTGCGGAGAGATCGCCTTGCTTCACACTTGGCAAATTCTGTTCGCTGTCCGAAGTTGGAATTCCAGAGGCGCGATAGCAACCGTCGAAAACTAATACTCGTCCATTCGCCTTGAATGTCGCGCCTGTTTTCTTGTCGCTGCGGACGAGTCTGATCGCAGTGGAATCCCACTCTGCTTCGACCATTTGGCAGGCAACAAATCCGCGCCAGATCAGGCCATAGAGTTTGAACTGTTCTTCAGTTAGTGATCGTGCAAGTGCATCAGGAGTTCGCGCAGGATCGGTTGGACGAATTGCTTCATGCGCCTCTTGCGCAGCGGCATTACTGCTGGAATATTTTCGTGGAGAGTCGGGCAGATATCGATCGCCATAATTCGATTTGATGAATGCGCGAGCGCGAGTGATCGCCTCGCCAGAAAGATTTGTGCTGTCTGTTCTCATGTATGAAATCAGACCGACGCGTCCTTCGCCTGGAATGTCGATGCCTTCATACAGTTGTTGTGCAACGCGCATCGTGCGATCGGTTGCAAATCCCAGTTTCCCAGAGGCTGCTTGTTGAAGTGTGCTGGTGATGAATGGGGGATATGGCTTGGATTTTGTTCGACTTGTTTCGATGGAATTGACAGAATATCGAGCGGCTGGATCGAGTTTTCCAACGATCAGTGCTTTGGATTTCGCTCTTCCGCGCGCGTCTGGATCGGTGGTGCGCTGCACTTTCACATCAAGAAGTCCCGCTGCTTCCGCAGCACGGACGACACTTGGGGAAAGATCATCTTTCGAATCTTTATCCGCTTCAAACTTGAACGGAATGCCGGCAACTTCGACCAGTTCGCATTCGAGTCCTTTGTGTTCTGCAAGCCATGCCATGCGATCACGAACAAACGGACCGCGTCCGCGCTCATCTTTTTTCGCATTGAACTCATTCCATTTTGGAGCAAGCTCCGCAGCTTTTGCGGGATCAAGTGACAGAGTTGCGGTCATCGCCCATGATTCATCAGGATTGAACGCAGCGATCTCGCGTTCGCGGTCGACAATCAAACGTGTTGCAGGACTTTGGACTCGACCAGCGCTGAGACCTCCAGCGACTTTTTTCCACAGAACAGGCGAGACGAGATATCCCACGACTCGGTCAAGAATTCGCCGAGCTTGCTGCGCATCGACACGATTCATATCGATCGATCTTGGACGAGAAAATGCATCAGCAACATCCGCTTTGGTGACAGCGTCGAAGACAACGCGCTTCGCTTCGGTTGGAGAGATTCCGAGTATTTCGGCCAGATGCCATGCGATGGCTTCTCCTTCGCGGTCAAGATCGGTTGCAAACCAAATCGCGCTCGCAGACTTGGCGAGTTTCTTCAGTTCGCTGACGGTCTTCAACTTTGCATCGTCAACAACATAAGTAGGTTCGAATGTCGCAAGGTCGACGCCTGGTACTGGCTGCTTGACACCTTTGGCTGCTCGTTTGGGCAGATCTCTTATATGTCCGATGCTCGCTCGAACAACGAAGCCATTTCCAAGGTATTTCTCGATGGTTTTCGCCTTTGCAGGGCTCTCAACGATCACTAATTGATAAGAGTCGCCACCAGTCTTTGGCGCCGCTGCTTTCACCTTTGGCGACTTCGCAAGGCCCGTTGTAGCGGGTTTCTTAGTGTTTTTTGTCGCGGTCTTCTTTATGTTTTCAGTTTTTTTAGCCATCAACGGGGGAGATCATGGGGTCACTTTCCAAATTGTCAAGTCTCTCGGCATCGGCATGATCATCCCATCGCCCCAAGTCTTCATCCAAATTTTTCACTTATTTCGCTACAGAGTACGTTTTGTGAGTCCGAGAACCTCATGAAAAAATTCTTCCGATTTTTCTCCGTCACAGGCGTCTGTGGACCAAGTCGACCTTTCGATGTGCCGAAAACGCCTCAACCAAGTCCTTTGCTGACGAGCCAACTTGCGAGTGCGGATCTTGATCGCCTCAAATGCATCGTCCAACGGCATCGTTCCTGCGATGTGATGGGCAAGTTCACGGTAACCAACTGCCTCGCCCGCTTGCCGCCCAAGCGGTGCGATCTCAAGAAGTCGACGGACCTCATCGAGAAAACCATTCTCCATCATCGTCTTCGCTCTTCGATTGATCGATGTTGCGTTGGACTTTGGATCTGGCAGAAGTCCAAGACACTGCCAACCCACGGGCAATGTGGGACCACGTGCGTTCCACTGTGTTTGATGAGCACTCAGCGCAATTCCAGTGAGTGTTGTCACTTCGATCGCGCGAATCATTCTGCGTTGATCGTTGTGATGAATTCGGTCTGCAGAAGGTGGATCAATCGCAATGAGTCGAGTGCGAAGTTCTGCAAGAGAGAGTTCGCGCAGAGTCGCACGAAGTGATTCATCAGCCGCAGGACCTTCAAAAAGTCCTGCAAGAAGTGCTTGAACATAGAGATTTGTACCGCCAACCACGACCGCCGACTTTCCCCTGCGCTGAATGTTTTCGATTGCAGCATGCGCGCCCTCGAGCCAACGCTCGACAGTAAAACCCTCTTCGTAAGGATTTGCGACATCGATGAGATGGTGAGGAATCCGCGCTTGTTCAGCATGCGATGGTTTCGCAGTGCCAATATCCATACCGCGATAAATCTGCATTGAATCTGCGCTGACAATTTCGACTTGACCTTCGAAAAGTTCCGCAAACGAAAATGCGAGCGCGCTTTTTCCACTTGCGGTTGGACCGAGAATGAGAATGACGGGCGGAATGACCATGAGCACAAATGAGTTGTACCCTCTTCGCTATGAAGCCACGAATGATTGACCAACTCGATGTTGCCGGGCGTCGAGTCTTTGTCCGCGCCGATTTCAATGTGCCGCAAGATGATGCCGGGAAAATTACCGATGATCGGCGCATTCGACTGACTCTTCCAACGATCGAGTCGATCCTGAATCGAGGAGGAAGCGTCATTTTGGCGACGCATCTTGGTCGACCAGAGGGTATTGGACATGAAGCCGAATTCAGCGTCGCACCAGTTGCAGAGCGTTTGCGAGAACTCTCACCACTCTTGCGCGGATTGCGATTGATTGCGGGGCGTGCGACGGACGAAGCTGCAGCTCAAGCTGCCGCGGCATTAAAGCCAGGCGAATCGCTGCTGTTGGAAAACCTTCGATTTGAGAAGGGGGAGAAAAAAGGCGACGCCGTTCTCGCTGCCACGCTTGCGCAATACGCGGATGCATATTGCAATGATGCGTTTGGCGCATCGCATCGAACGGATGCGTCGATGTTCGCATTGCCGATGGCGTTTCGAGCGCAGGGGCATCCTTGCGTTGCAGGAAAATTGCTTGAGCGAGAAATTCGTTATCTCAAAGGAGTTGTGGATTCTCCTGCAAAACCGTTCGTCGCGATTGTTGGCGGCGCAAAGGTCTCCGACAAATTGATCGCACTGCGAAATCTCTGCGGTCGTGTCGACACGATTCTTGTCGGAGGGGCGATGGCATACACATTTTTGAAAGCACTCGGAACGCCTGTCGGACGAAGTTTGGTCCAAGACAAGATGCTCGATGAAGCCCGTGCAATTTTGCAATTTGCAAAGGAACGCTCGACCAAGATCGAATTGCCAGTTGATCATGTTTGTGGCGAAGCGCTTGTGCTTGGGACACCCACGCGCATTGTTGTTGGTGCGATCCCTGATGAACTTATGGGGTTGGACATCGGGCCGGCAACGGTCGAACGGTTTTCGACAATCCTGAAAGCTGCCAAGACAATCGTGTGGAATGGCCCTGTCGGAGCGTTCGAAATAGCACCTTTTCACGAGGGAACCTTCCAGTTGGTCAAGGCCGTCGTGGAGTCCACAAAGCACGGCGCGACGAGCGTTGCTGGTGGCGGCGATACTGCCGCAGCGGTCGAAGCGGCAGGTGCGGCCTCGCACTTCAGCCATATTTCAACTGGTGGAGGAGCATCGCTTGAGATGCTCGAAGGGAAGGAATTTGTTTGTCTCAATGCGCTCGATCCAGCGCCTGTTATCGGATATAGTAAAACCTAAGAAAGTAGAGAAATCGATCACCATGCGAAACATCATCTTCACTTGTACGACACTTGCTTTGCTGGCTTTGGCACCGATTCCACAAGAAGTACCAACGTTGGTTGTTGGATCGATCGCGCCTCCAATTGATAGTCTCGAAATGGTTCAAGGTGAATTCGTTTCGAATCCAAAGGTGCGAGTCGTTGAATTCTGGGCGACGTGGTGTGGACCATGCAAAACATCTATTCCGCACATCAATGAACTGTATCAATCGCAGCAGCCGAATGGACTTGAAGTCATTGGCGTCAGTGACGAGACGCGTGCGAAGGTCGAGCCGTTTGTTCGCAAGCAGGGAAGTCAGATGTCTTACACAGTTGCTCTTGATTCAGGAAAGAAGGTCAGTAGTGCATATATGGAGGCTGCGGGACAGAAAGGAATTCCATGCGCATTCGTCATTGGTCAGAATAATAAGATCGTTTACATCGGGCATCCGATGGATCCAGAATTCACAAATGCTGTGAAACTCTCGCTGACTGGACGTTATGACCCAAAACTTTCCAAACAGGCTGCTCCGCTTTTGGATGCAGCGCGCAACGCAATCAAAGCGAAAAATTTCAAGGACGGATATCGACGATTTGATGAAGTGATTGCGCTTGACCCAATGATTTTTTCTGATGTTGCGCTTGAAAAATATCGGGTCATGCTGAACGACGAGAAGAACACTGTCGGCGCAAAGAATTATGCGAAGGAAATGTCTGCTGCATTTGTGACCGCCGGTGACACGGTCGCTTTGCGAGATCTCGCACTCACGCTTTCATCTGATCCACGGGTGAGCATTTACGACAATGATCTTGCGCTCGTTGCTGCCGAAGCAATGTTGAAATCGTCTTCAAGTAGCGATCCAAGTGCGAACGCAACATTGGCTTCTGTGCACTATGCGCGTGGCGATTTCGCCAAAGCAGTCGAAGCACAAAAGAAGGCAATGCGTTTGGCCAGTCCAATTGCAAAGAGTTCATACAAGCCCACGCTCGATGCATATGAATTGGCTGTCAAGCGTGGGGTAAAAGTTGCGGTTCCTGTGGCTGCAGTGCCTCAACCTGCAACCGCAAAGCCAACGACAGTCCCTGCGACTGTTCCAGTTGGGACGCCATAAGTTTGCAGCGAGAAAAGCCATTGCTTTTTCGTAGGCCAATCGTCTCGGCATTGATCGGCCCATCCATACTCTCCGCAAATTTTGCGGACTTAGGAAAGGATGTTTGCGCAGTTCTCAAGTCTGGGGCTGACTACATACATGTCGATGTGATGGATGGACACTTTGTGCCGAATCTTTCTATGGGGCCTGCAGTGTGTGCGGCAGTTCGGCGAGCAGCCCCTCGGGCATGGATCGATGTGCATCTTATGATCACAAATCCTGCGGACTTCGTCGATCCTTTTCTTGCTGCGGGTGCGAACAATCTGACATTTCATATCGAAACAGTTCGCAAGCCTGCTGCGCTGATCCGTCAGATTCATTCAAAGGGTGCGACTGCTGGAATCGCAATCAAACCAGCAACACCTTGGACAGCGATCAAATCACTTTTGTCTTTGGCGGATGTTTTTCTGGTGATGAGCGTTCACCCTGGATTCAGTGGGCAAAAATTCCTTCGGTCTGCACTTCCAAAGGTTCGGGCAATTCGAGAACGTATCAGTGACACTCAGCGCGTCGAACTTGATGGAGGGGTAACTCCGCAGAATGCTCAAATGTGCAGACGCGCTGGATGCGATGCGCTTGTCTCTGGATCGGAAATCTTTCAAAGCAAAAATTACGCTCGAGTGATCACTGCTCTGCGAAGTGGATGATTCGAGAACAAGTTGTCGCTAGGATGACACAGATGGCTGAACCGACATGGGAAATTGCAACAACACCCGCAACGAAACGGGCTGTTCCAGACGGCTTGTGGATGCAATGTCCTGCCTGTGGCGAGACGCTCTTCCGCAAGGCGGTCGAACAGAATCTTCATGTCTGCCCGCGCTGTGATTATCACATGCGAATGAGTGGCCGGCAGCGGGTCGATCAATTGCTTGATCCAGGATCTTTCGAGCCAATGAATGCCGCGATGGCGCCAGCAGATCCGCTGAAATTTGTTGATTTGAAGGCGTATTCAGATCGTATTGTTCAGGCTCAGAAGCAGACGGGCGAAAATGATGGCGCTCAGACTGGAACTGGGTTTATCAAAGGCCGAAAAGTTGTTATCGCGGTTATGGATTTTACTTTTCTTGCGGGATCGATGGGATCCGTTGTTGGTGAAAAAGTGACGTGCGCGATCGAGCACGCGACTGAAAATGGGTTGCCATTCATCGCCGTCTGTTGCTCCGGCGGAGCGCGCATGCAGGAGTCTGGATTTTCACTGATGCAGATGGCAAAAACAAGTGCAGCGCTCGGCAGATTGGATGATGTTGGTGGATTATTCATCTCCGTGCTGACCGACCCAACGACTGGTGGCGTGACGGCAAGCTTTGCAATGCTCGGCGATGTGATCTTTGCAGAACCGAAAGCACTCATCGGATTCGCAGGACCTCGAGTCATCCGACAGACGATTCGCCAAGACCTCCCCGAAGGCTTTCAAACAAGTGAATTTTTGCTGGATGCGGGTTTCCTAGATCGCATCGTTCACCGTGCGAATCTTCGCAGCGAAATCAGTCGAATCATCGACTATTCGGGCAACTAGTGCGAACCATCTCGACCGAGCCAATGAATCGGTCGCCCACGCTAGATATAGGTTCGCTTTCAACGAGGGCTCTCTGGTTCTATGCCGCACTTTCTCCAATATGCATGGGACTCGCATTTTCCATCTCTGATTTATGTTGGCCATTGGCCTTCGTCGCACCAATTGGATGGATCGTTCTTGCATCCACACCTGTGCTTCCTCGCCAAGGATGGATCGCCGTCACCATTTGCGCATGGGTGATGTGGATGTGGTTCGAACTCTGGATGATCGATGTCACTGTGCTTGGATATCCGCTTGCGTGTGTCTATCTCTCGCTTTATGCACCGCTTGGAATTTGGATTTTTCGCCGCGCCCGCAGTGGATCAGTCGGACGACAACTTCCGTTGTCATTGCTCGCACCGATTGTTGTTTGTGCAATCGAGTGGTTGAAAGATGTCGTCATTTTCGACGGTTATCCTTGGTACAGCGTCGGTCAACCTTTGATCGAGTCGCGGATAATTTCACAGATCGCCGACTTTGGTGGGGCCGTTTTTGCATCCTTTCTCGTCGTTTGCGTCGGTGGCGCTGCGATCGATTTTCGAGTTTGGATTTATGGTGTGCGCACGAATGAACTTCGTCGTCATGCGATTCTTGGTGGAGGTCTGGCAGTTTTCATTCTCGCATTCTCATTTGCATATGGCGCATGGAGAGTGCAAGAAACGCCGAGTGCATTGATAGAAGGTCCACGCATTCTGGCGGTGCAGACAAATCTGACAACCGACAACAAGATTGGTTGGCCGCGCGAACGGCAAGAAAGCGATGTGCTGGACTTTGGTCGATTGACACTTTCGCTTGCTGATGCTCAACGCGAACAGGGAAATCGAATTGACCTTGTTGTCTGGCCAGAAACGATGTTGCCTGGTTTTGGATTGGAACCCAAGACAATCGAAACTCTTGTCAGCGGGGGATTTTCTCCAGGCGATCACTTTTCATCGTTCGCCAAGATGCTTGCCAAGCGTGTGGATGCACCAATGTTGATCGGAAGCCCTGCATTTCTTGGACTACGCGCGGAGAATCAACGCTGGGAGTGGGATCATCAATTTAACAGCGCATATCTCGTTGAAGGAGAGGCGCCATACCAACGATACGACAAGGTTTTTCTGACACCGTTTGGAGAGACCATGCCATACATCTCGAAATGGTCGTGGTTGGAAGAGCAACTCTTGGCGCTCGGCGCGCGCGGTATGACATTCGACCTTGATGCATCGACAGATTTTCGCAGGATTTCTTTTGAGTGGGGAGCAAAGAATACGAAGCGCGAGACGATGGAATGTGCGACCCCGATCTGTTTTGAAGACACGGTTCCAAGCATCGTTCGAAATCTGGTCTATGTGAGTGGTGCAAAGAAGGCTGGGATGATCGTCAATCTTTCCAATGACGGCTGGTTCGGATTCAGCGACTGGGGGCGACGTCAACACGAGTTGATTGCCCGTTGGCGCTGCATCGAAAATCGCACGCCGATGGTTCGAGTTGCGAATACTGGAATTTCTGCTGCGTTTACCAGCGAAGGAGTGGCGATTGATGGAGCAAAGATTCCAGCTCGCACGCTTGGCGGGTTTGCAGTCACAGTGCAACTTGATCGACGAGAGACATTGTTCGGACGGTGGGGCGATGTACTCTCTCCATCGATGGCATTTCTCGCATTCATCTTTGTCGCGCAAGGTTTTCGAATTCGATCATGCGCATCAGGCATTGCAAAGGCAACTCCAATGTTGCTGATTACTTTGTCGATTTGTGTTTCATTCATCGGTTGCGCTACAAATTCAAATTCGACTGCGACTTCCTCTGGAACTTCTTCTGAAATTTCTTGGAGTTCTCGCCCTGGGCAGAACGATTCGAGTACGCCCCAAGTTGACACATCCACTGCGCAAGCAAATCAGACGACCTCTTCAACAATGGAGAATTCAGTTCAAGCGAAGCGCCTCGATGCGCGGGCGAAAGAAAACGCGATCTCAACTTCGGTTGTGCAAACCCCTCAGCAAGCGGCATCGGTCGTGCGTTTGGATGCGAATGCCCCGCCTGAAAAGCTTGCGATTGATCTCCTTCTCGAAGCGTCTGTAAGCCCTGACGCGATTTACCGTGCTCATTCGCTTGAGGGATTGGAGTCAAGAGTCGCCGTCCTCCAACCAATCGCCTGTCGTCTTCTCGCGGACCAGAATGCTGGCGTCCGTTTTTCAGCAGCTGTGGTGGTCGGAAAGAAGCGCTTATCAGATTGCGCTCAAATTCTCGAACCTCTTCGTCTAGATCCAGACTTGTCGGTTCGTGCTGCGGCGCTCTATGCATTGGTTCGTTTGGGAAAGACCGTTGACCTGAGTCCCCTCAACGAACTTGTTTCAAGTTCAAACGCTGAAATTCGCTCGAATACTTTTTTCGTACTCGGTGAATTGAAAAATCCTTCTGCGATTCCGTTGGTCGAAAGTGTCGTGGGTCGACGACTTCTTGGAGTCGATCAAACACGCGCTCGGATCGTTGATCTTCAGGCTGCCGAAGCGATGGCGAAGATGGGTGACTACCGTCAATACGATCCGATTCGAGCCGCACTTTTCGCACCGAGCGAGCAATCGGAAATCGTTGCGCTTGCATGCCAAATGGTGGGAGAGACGAATGATCGCGGTGCACGCGCACACTTGATAGGCCTCTGGAATGGTCGTGGTCCGCTCGAAAAACCGATCGAAATTCGCCTCATCGTAGGTGCGGCACTCGCACGAATTGGCGAGCCCAATCTCGATCCAATTTTGCAACTTTGTCAGGTTGCTGCCAAGAATTCGGCGCCGACGATTCGAGCTCAGGCTGCCGCAACATTGGGCTGGGTCGGTGGAAAGCGTGCGCTTGATGCTCTTGCTCCACTCCTGCGAGATCCATACGCAATGGTGCGATTGACGGCTGCTTCTGCATATTTGCGGGCATCCCCAAACCCAAGTTCATCGGAGCTTTCTGCGGTATTCGATGCAAATGTTCGTTGACATGGCTTCGATTGGGAGGTAAAACAGTAATCGTTCTGTTTCGCAGCGTCTGTTGCGCCTCAGTATCTGCAAGTTTCATTTGTTTTACATCAAACTAAACAAGGTCAATCAAGTGCATATTCTTACGAAAGTCTTTGTTGTTCTCGTTTCCCTTCTCGCAATTGCTTTGGTTCCACTGGCTGCGGTTCAGGCAAGCAATCAAGCTGTCTTGCGACAACAGATCAAGGATAAAGATGTTCAAGTGAGCGCCGCTCGTAGTGAGTTGGATACTGAACGCGCGCTTCGTGCCAAGGCGGAGAACGATACTGCGTTGCAGATCAAGGATCTTGATGCCGAGAAAAATCGCCTGCAGAGCGATCTGGCACAGAACGGTTTGCGGGTGCGAAGTCTCGAGGCAGATATTTCTCAGTCGAAGATCCGCCTCGCAAGTCTTGAGCAAACCATCGCAGTGACCATGGATGTAGATCGCGCAAAGACTGAGTTGACGAAAACCCTCAGCGAAGAATTGGACAAGCAGAGAACAATGCTGACTGATTGCGAGCGGATCCGAATTGATGTTGAGCAGAAGCTTGGTAAGACGGACAGCGATCTTCGCGTAGCGCAAGAAGCTCTTGGCGATCTCAAAGAGCAAATCGCGTCACTGTCGAGCGAGAAGGTGAAGTCCGATCAAGTCGTACAAAGTTTTACCGCGAAATTTGGAACAGCTGAAACCGAATCGGGGTCTTCAATTGCGGCAACTGTAATTCCAGATAGAAATGTTTCTGCGTCAATTGTGAATGTGCGGCGAACCGACAATCAGGTCTATGCCGAGATTGATGCGGGAAGCCGCGACGGCGTGAAAGTTGGTTGGACAATGACGATTGGTGACGGTGCGAGATTTATCGGAAAATTGAAAATCACATCCGTTGATGTCAACAAGTCTGTTGGAACTGTCGAACTCGAAGATGTCGCCGCACGAGGCGCTGTTCGAGCCGGTCAAAAAGTGACCATTCGAAAGGGGCAGTGAAGCAAATGGCTTTCTTCGGAATTGGCAAGAAGACTCCCAAGGCTGGCAAAGAATCTGCCGCCCCAGTTGCACAGGATGATGGCGCAATGGAATTTGGCGATGCTGCGCCAATCGTTGCAACTCCTGCGAAGAAGGGTCGATTTGGATTCGGTGGCGGCAAATCAGGCGGCAAACTCGCTGGCGCTCAGAAGGCTGCAAAGACAAAAACATCCGCTGCAAAGCCAAAGTCGAAAGGTGCGAGCGGCGAACTGAATATTTACACAGGCATCTTGGCTGCAGCAGTCGTTGCGCTTGCCGCAGGATGTGTGTTTATTGCTCTCGATAATCTGTCTGGAGTTGTGGGTACGAATAATGAAGGAAATCCGTTTGCGGTGATCTCTTCGCGCTGAAGAACACTGAAAAATACTTAGCCCAAGGAGGGGCTTCATATGAGTCTAGATAAAATGATGGGTTGGTTTAGCGTGGATATGGGTATCGACCTTGGTACTTGCAACACGCTTGTGTGCGTTCGCGGAGAGGGAATCGTGCTGAACGAACCCTCTGTCGTCGCAGTGCGAAAAGGAACAAATCAAGTCTTGATGAACGGGACGGCCGTGGGATTCGCTGCGAAAGAGATGCTTGGTCGCACGCCTGGATCCATTCAAGCCATTCGCCCATTGAAGGATGGAGTGATCTCCGACTTCGAAATCACAGAGGCGATGTTGAAGTACTTCATCCAGAAGGTCATGGGGCGCAGCAGGATTTTCGGGCCGCGCGTGGTGATCTCAATTCCATCTGGAATTACTGCAGTCGAAAAGCGAGCCGTACTTGATAGCGCAGAGCGTGCAGGCGCACGCAAAGTGTATTTGCTCGAAGAGCCTATGGCCGCAGCGATGGGCGCCAAGTTGCCTTTCGATGACGCGGTTGCCAGCATGGTCGTCGATATCGGCGGTGGAACAAGCGAAATTGCGATCCTCAGTTTGGCTGATATCGCGAAGGCTTCCAGTTTGCGAGTCGCAGGTGACGACTTTGACGAAGCGATCATCCAATATCTTGAAGAGAAGCGCGGAATTCGTGTTGGCGAGCAGACCGCTGAACAGATCAAGATTCGAATCGGCAGTGCATGGCCGCTTCAAGAAGAACTTGCAATGAAAGTTCGTGGTCGAGATGTTGCAACAGGATTGCCTCGGCAGATCGAAGTGAATTCTGTAGAGGTGCGCGATGCACTCGCAGATCCGTTGAAGAAGATTGCAGATGAAGTTGTGAAGACACTTCGCGAAGCTGATCCGGAACTTGCTGCAGATCTTTGCAATCCAGAACTCGAACATAATGGAATCACTGTTGCAGGCGGCGGTGCGCTCTTGCGCGGGATTGATCAGATGCTGGCAAGCCGAACAGGGCTCACAGTAAAGATTGCTGATGACCCGTTGACATGCGTTGCCCGTGGAACGGCTGAGTACCTCGAGAATCTCGAACAGTACAAGTCGATTCTCGAGTCCAATGTCGAAGAACTTTGAGTTTGGCAGGCAAGAACTCAGGCTCGTGAGCGAGCGAGTTTGTCAGGGATTTTGTCAGCGATTTTGTCGGCGATTTTCGCGCATTGGAGAAAGGTTCTAGCCGTGCGACGAATCCCACCAATCGTCTTGGTTGTTGCATTCGTGGTGATGCTGGGACTTTTCCCGACTCGGTGGATCGCACCGCTGACGGGAGACTTGTCTTCAATTCTTTGGGTTCCATTGTCACCCATCTCTCACGCAACGACTGCGATGCGCTTATGGCTTCGTCCAAGAACTGCCGCATCGACCGAAGGCGACGCTGCGATCCTTGCAGATCGAGATTATTACCGAGGCTTGTGGCACGCAGAACAAATTCGTGTTCAAGAATTGGAAAAAAAGTTAAATACGTATGAAGTGGTCTCTGGTCAAACAAAAAGCGGTGGAGCAGTCAGGCTTGCTGCGGCCAATGTGCTCTCGCGAACGCCAGGCGCTGGAGGAGTTGCGCTGAAATTGAATGTGGGAACTCAACAGGGGATTGCCGCAGGCGACATTGCAATTGTTGATGGAGATGCGATTGTTGGTCGAATCGCCCCCGAAGTTGGTGCTGTGTCTAGCACGGTGTTGTCGGTGGGAAATCGAGCGATTGGGCGGATCGATGGTTATGTCGTTCCTGTGAATCAAGAAAAATCGAAGAGACCTCAGGTCATCGCAGTCCAGTTGCTTCCAGATGGAAAAGGAGATCTTCGAGGAGACATTGATCTCGGATCGCCTGCGCGACCTGGAGATATTGTGCGTGTAAAAGATCCTGCGTGGCCTGCAGGCGCTCAAGGGATGCGTCTTGGTGTAGTTGTGGAAATCAAACGTAAGGATGCGCAACCGCTGCGAGGAGAAGTCATTGTGCGGCCTGCAGTCGACCCCAATATGGTTGGCGAACTCGTTGTCAAACTTTCGCAGGGAACGCAACCATGAAATGGATTGTCGCAGTTCCCATCTTGTTCGTCGCTTTGGTCTTGGATGTTTCATTTATGCCCGTCTTCGAATTGGGCGGAATCACGCCACGATTGGTTGTTGTGGTCGTTGCATTCGCAGCAATGCATGCTGATGGAGCAATTGTGCGCTGGTTCGCTCTGCTTGCTGGATTTCTTATGGATCTCTCGGAGCCATCGTTGTCTGGCCCGCGCGCTCCGCTTTATCTCATCGGTCCATCGACTCTGGGAATGCTTTTCGGTGTTGAAGCGATTCTCTCCATCCGTGGCGTATTGGTTCGAAAAAATCCATTCTCAGTCGGCGCCATGTCGCTTCTTTTAAGTCTGACAAGCGGACTCTTCTGGACGGCGTGGTGGGCGCTTCGTTCGTGGTACCCAGATTCTCCGCCGCCGTGGGGAGATGGATCAGCGCTGCGCGAATTTGGCACGCAATTTCTCGGCTCAATTTCATCTGGAATTTGCGGGATTCCAGTCGGTTTTCTCTTACTTCACTTTTCGGGTGCGTGGGGATTTCCATCAGTTCTGGCTCGTGCCCGAACGCAGGGTGGACAGGCTCGGATCATTCGCTAGTAAAGTGTGCCTATGAAATCGACAGGGACAATTGTGGTGCTCTTCGATGATTGTCTGTCGCGGTTTGGACCGCTCGCAGATTTAAGAGCAACATTTGAACAGCGCTTGGGAGTGCTGACAAGTGTCGAACGAACAATGCTTGTGCTCGGTCGAGTTGATGCGCTCTTTCCACCGGATTACCTTGCAGCGGTTGTGACCGAGCGGCTTCTATCGAATAAGACATTCGTTGGAAGATTGCCGCCGCATGCACAAGAAGTTTTATTGATCAATGGCGCACTCGATTCACTCGATGATTCGGCAACTCTGGCTCTTGGAGAAGCGATCGTGACTTCGGATGATCGTGTTGCGATGGCTCGAATGTTGGTCAAGGATGCAGAACGCTTCTTGGAACATCCAGGTGATGCCAGTCGACTTGCGCGGACTGTCGTGCGCCGACCGATCGCACGCGGGCAAATTATTCGCGCTCCGTGGGATCTTCTTGGACGATTGGAACAGAGCATTCCCGCTGACATCGCACTTATGAATCGAACAGGGGAGTTGAATGATCGAAGTGCAGCAGGAGTGATTCGGTTTGGCCATCATGCTTTGTTGATGGACCCAACTGCGCGCGTGCTTCCTGGAGCGATCATCGATACAACCGAGGGTCCAGTTTTATTGGCGCACGGAGCAACGATCCGACCTGGTGCGGTGGTCAGCGGACCAGTTGCGCTGCTGGAAAATTCGACCATCGTTGACCGCGCGCAAATCAAAGCAAGAACGGTCATTGGTCCTGATTGCAAAGTCGGTGGAGAAGTGGGTTCGACGGTGTTTTATGGTCATTCCAACAAAGCGCACGAAGGTCATTTGGGTGATGCACTCGTGGGCGAATGGGTGAATATCGGAGCAGGCACCTGCAGTTCGAATCTCCTCAACACATATGGCGAAGTCACTTCTCGTTTGGATGCTGCAGGAAGCAACGAAAAGACTGGGCGTACCTTTTATGGGGGAGTGATCGGCGATCATGCAAAGTTTGCAATCTTGGTTGCGTTGAATACGGGATCGACGATTGGCACTGGAGCGATGGTCGCCGTTGCAAGGCCACCAACATTTGTTGATCGATTCGCTTGGCTCACTCCAGAGCGGTCTCAGTCGTATCGATTCAATCGATTTGAAACCACTTTGCGCGCTGTGATGGCTCGACGAGATCGTGTTCCAGGCGAGGCATATCTCGCGCGTCTGCGCGCACTTCATGAAGCACATGCAAGCCGCGCAGGCCTAGAATGATTCGCCAATATTTTTCCTAGGCGATCCATTCACTATGACAACAGACATTCATCTCGGAGTTCTCAAGAATGGCCACTTGCAGAATGGGGGCTTGCAAAATAATTCTTCTGATGCAATTCGTCATTCAATTGAGCATCAACTCGCAGCGGCAGTCAATGGCGAGATTCGATTCAGCCAGCACGATCGAATGCTTTATTCGACTGATGCGAGTTTGTATCAAGTAGAACCTATCGGAGTTGTGATTCCAAATACTGTTGCGGATGGAATTGCGGCAGTTCGAGTTTGCGGACAATTGGGGGTTCCAATTCTTGCGCGCGGTGGCGGAACTGCGCTGGCAGGGCAAACGGTCAATCATGCGGTGGTGGTTGATTTCAGCGCAAACTGTCGGGAAATTTTACAGATTGATCCAGTCGCCCGCCGTGTGCGCGTCGAACCAGGAGTCGTGCTTGATCAATTGAACGGGGCACTTTCGCCACACGGTTTGATGTTTGGCGCAGATGTGGCGACAGGTTCGCATGCAACGCTTGGCGGAATGATCGGCAATAACTCAGCTGGTGCAAATTCGATTTTGTATGGTCGAACAGTCGAGCATCTCATTTCGCTCGATGTCGTGCTTGCTGATGGAACACGCATCCGATTCGCAGAGGGATCAAGCGAGAACGATCCGAAAGTAAAAGAACTGACTCGCCGAGTCGCAGAAATCATCCTTCCCATCGCCGACGAAATCGATCGACGTATTCCGAAGATTCTTCGACATGTCGATGGCTATAACCTTGACATTCTGCTCGCACAACTGCGAGCGTCTACGCCTGGGACCTTCGATCGAGTCAATCTCGCGCATTTGTTTTGCGGGTCAGAAGGAACTCTCGGCGTCACGGTCGAGGCTGAACTTTCTTTGGTTGAACGCCCCAAAGTGCGCGGTCTGGCCATCTTAGGATTCGAAGGAGTTCCCGACGCTCTTCGCCCGCTTATGGCGATGCTTTCAACAGGTCCAAGCGCAGTGGAATTAGTGGATGACATTGTCATCGAGATGGCAAAGAAAAATGCGATGTACCGCCAAGATGTGTACGTGATGCCAACACCAAAGTCCGGCAAATTGGGCGCAGTGATGTATGTCCAATACTTTGGGAATTCACGCGAAGAGATTGAGTCCAAGATGGATCGACTTGTCCAATTAGTTCCAGATGCGCCGATCGTTCGGCATTTCAGCGCCGCGGGTATGGATGCTGCATGGCGGCTTCGCAAGGCTGGAGAACCGCTGCTGCACGGGGTTCCTGGCGAGAAAAAGCCGCTCACATTTGTTGAAGACACCGCCGTCGATCCCGCTCGACTTGCAGAATTCATTGACGACTTTCGGGCGATCGTCTCTCGCCATGGAACTGTCGCTGCGTATTACGCACACGCTTCGGTGGGATGTTTGCATATTCGCCCATTGGTTGCGATCTCAAACGAGGATGGTCTTGCGACACTTCGATCGATTGCGGTCGATGTCGCCGATCTTGTCGTGAAGTATGGCGGTGCACTGAGTGGTGAGCATGGTGATGGACGAGTGCGAAGTCCGCTGCTGACGCGCGTTCTTGGACCAGAGATTGCGCAGGCGATCCGAGATATCAAAGCTGTTTTCGATCCTC
Source organism: Singulisphaera sp. GP187 (assembly GCA_945896765.1). Taxonomy (GTDB): domain Bacteria; phylum Planctomycetota; class Phycisphaerae; order Phycisphaerales; family SM1A02; genus F1-60-MAGs104. Next base: position 338 of record CAMDEL010000006.1, on the reverse strand, counting down.
GTTCTCTTATGAATCCAGGCAATCTTGTTCGCAACAATGATCCAACAGCAATCACTTCGCAGTTGCGTACGCGCCCAGATGATTCTCACTTTGTTCACGCTCCAGATGTTCCAACTTTTTTTCGCTATGAGAAAGAAGAAGGATTTTCTCATGCACTCGAACAGTGCAATGGTGCTGGGCTCTGTCGCCGAATGACACCAGGCGGCACGATGTGTCCTTCGTACCGCGTTCTGAAAGATGAACGACACTCGACTCGAGGTCGTGCGAATGCGTTGCGTTTGGCTGTCACTGGACAACTGGGACGTGGCGGAGCGATCGCTTCGAACACACCCGCATGG
>CAMDEL010000005.1 GCA_945896765.1 Singulisphaera sp. GP187 | reverse complement strand
CCGATCCCCAAGATTGACAACATCCAAAAGATCAAAATTGCAGAACGTGGAAGGCCATTTTGACGGTCATTCATAAATTCAACAAACGACAAAATCAGTGCGATCGTCGTGACGGCATAGCCGACTCTTACTGCAAAGCGAAGTCCGACATAGCGAGTGACTTCTCTGTACAGGCCAAATCCATAACAACAAGGAAGTCCGACGGCGATCGCCCAAATACAGAGATTGAGAAGCGAATGGCCCTTGATATCTGGCCACAAGTTTTCAAGACGAATAGCCAAGCCTGCCCACATGGCAAAACCCAGAACTGTGAAGTCTGCAATCATGGCAACAATTTGTTTTCCCCGGCGTGGAAGCCCTTCAATGAAGGTGATCATTGAAAAAAAGAATACAGTAAATCTCTGGTCGAGAACAGAAAATGTTGACTTGAATTAGCTTAGACCAATAATCTCACGCATCGATTTGCCAAATGGTTTGCACGCACTAGAAAAATAGGCCCGCCGGGACTTGAACCCGGATGAGGTTTAGCTCTGCGGATTTTAAGTCCGCTGCGTCTGCCAATTCCGCCACGGGCCTTTGCGTGGTCAATTCCGATGACTCATTAGACTATCGCAAAAACGCGGCGAGATACAGCGCATCTATCCTTTGCGGATGTCCACGACTGATCACTCGCCACCGCTTACGGCAATCACCGTCATTGATCTTGGGCGCGTCTTGTCCGCACCATTTGCCACATCAGTGCTCGCATCGCTCGGCGCACGAGTGATCAAAGTGGAAAGGCCTGGAATCGGCGACGACTCTCGCGCATTTGGACCGCATCTCAATGGAAAGAGCCTGTACTTCACCAGTGTGAACTGCGATAAAGAATCGATCGCGCTCGATTTGAAAAATCTCGATGATCGAAAAACATTTGAGGCACTGCTCGATGTCGCCGATGTGTTGGTGGAAAACTTTTCTCCAACCGTCATGGAAAACTTTGGATATGGATGGGAAACATTGCATGCGCGCTGGCCTCGACTGATTTATGGCGCGCTTTCTGGTTTTGGAAAGACTGGACCACTTTCGCCGCTGCCATCGTACGACATCATTGCGCAAGCTCTCAGCGGCATGATGAGTTTGACTGGGCATCCACATAGCCCGCCAGTACGAGTTGGTGCATCGATCGGCGATCTTGTTGCTGGTCTTTATATGGCACTTGGTGTGACGAGTGCGATCCATAAAAGAACACGCACTGGCGAAGGATGCTTGATCGATATCGCAATGCTTGATTGTCAGATCGCATTCTTGGAAGCAGCCGTCACAACATTCACGGCAACCAATGTCGTCCCTGCTGCACGCGGCACGCGCCATCCGTCGATCGCTCCATTTCAGGCATTTTTATGCGCAGATCGTTGGATTGTGATCGCCGCTGGCAATGACGTTCTCTTCTCCTCACTCTGCGACGTGATCGGACATCCAGAGTTAGCGACGCATCCAAACTTTTCGACAAATGCGAAACGTATTGCGATGATCGATGAACTCGATCGAGAACTGACGCTCATCTTGGCGACTCGTAGCGCGCAAGAATGGATTGATCGATTGACTCAAGTTGGAGTTCCATGCGCGGCGATTCAATCGATTGATGAAATGGTTGCAATGCCGCAAGTCATTGCGCGCGAAATGATCGTGCCTGTCGATGATCCCGCACTTGGCACAACGCATGTCCCAGGCAATCCAATCAAGATGAGTTCGGTGACTCCGAGGACTTCACGCGGTCGAGCGCCAGATCTTGACCAGAATCGCCTCGGGATTCTCGGAGAACTTGCGAATCGAAAAACCAAGGGGAAGGGATAAACTATTGCCATGGAGCAGGACATTGAACGAGCGACGCTTTGGTTCCTGACTGCACGCGGCATGGCCGCAGCATCGGGCGATATTGCAGTCGACTCTCAACCTTCTGCAGCAGGACTCTTCGCGCAAGCAGTTCTTGGACTCTCAGAAGATGCATGCATTGAAGGCAAATCTGCAGCAAGAATCAATCGACTTTCGCTGATCGATTGTCTCTCTGGAGTTGCCGCTCTGCCACCTGAAATACAAGAAAAATTTCTGACTGGCGCGCTCATGATCGCACTGCTCGATCGTCGAATGGATGCCGCCGAAGTTCGCTGGGCATCAGTTCTTGCAAGTGCAATGCGACTCTCAACTCAGCGCGTTGAAGAATGCTGCCTCGGCGCGCGCATTCTGACGGACATGCTTCACCCAGTCACGAGAACTTCGTAACGATGGAAGAGCTCTCTGCAAACTTCGGATTTCTTGAAGCGCTTGATCGCCGACTTTCCAAACTTGGAAAGCAAGCAGAGAATTATGTCCACTCTGACCCCGAAGCCTGTTTGTTCAAACTTCGACTGATGGTCGAGATGATGGCGTCGACTCTTGCCCGAGTCACCCTCGGCAACGCGCTGCCGCCAGAACTTGGTGTGACTTTGGGCGAACTCGAGCGTCGTGGGGTTCTTCCTCGACACGAGGCGGACAACATGCACGCCATCCGCCGCGATGGAAACTCGGCAGTTCACGGAGGCATCGCGCCTGCGTCCACAGCGATGAGGAGATTGAAAGATGCGCACTCTTTGAGCTATTGGTATTGCCAATCAATGACGCATTCTCAAGGTCAGGAGCGACCTGAATTTCAGGTGCCAAAGCGCCCTATTGCCGATTTTGGGGTTGACTCGCAAGTCGCTGCTGCAGAGACACTTGAGGATCAAATCGAGCAACGCCGACGACGGACTCGCGAAGCGCTTTTATTGTTTGCCAACGCTGACGATCGGGCCACAATCACGAAGCGATATCGAGACGAATTGGATGGGCTCGACGCCGTCGCTGCGACAGCTGGCGAATTGTCTATCGATGCCGAGACGATGGCGTTGATCATGGCTCTCGAACTTGAACAGTTGCTCGAGCATCCGGCTTTCGGTCAAGTCAGTCGCAACGCGCGCCGAGAAGCAGAGCTGCAACTGAACGCAGTCAAGCGTCGGCTTGAAGAACAAGAGTTGACCTTCCGCGAAGCACGCGAACGATTGACCAACGAAAATTTTTAGTTCCGACGGTCATTCTCCCGAAGGTTTTGTACATTCACCCCTATAAGGAGGATCGACCATGGACGGCGACCTATCAGTGGACTATCTCGGCGACGGTTACTACGCACTCTTTCGAGACAACGGTGATCGAAGAATCATCGAGTGTGTTGCCCCGCGAGTCACAGATATTTTCAGAACTGTCGCGCGACGCTTCGGACACGATCATCCAGTTGAGATGTCGTACACCGCGCATTTGATCTTCAAACTCGAAGCTGGAATTGATTTCGCCACCGAACTTGGAGATCAATTGGGAGATCAATTGGGAGATCAATTGGGAGATCAACTGGGCGATCCAGCTGAAGCGGATGTTGAAGGCGATGACTTTGGAATGTTTGATTCAAAAGAGTATTGACGCAAGCGCGCTCGCCTGAAAATCTCCAGTCAAATTTGACTATTTGCGATTGCCAAACATCATCGCAATGCGGAAGACCAACTTCAACGCTTCAAGATAAACCCAAGCAAGCGTGACAACTAATCCGAAGGTCAGATACCACTCCGCCGATGAAGGCGCACCTGCAGAAACTGCGTCTTGAACCTGGCGAAAATCGATGATCAACCAAAGTGCGGCGACGATCAGCACCACAACATTGATTCCAAGACCGATCCATGCTCCATTGCCGGTTCCAGTTGCAGATCCCATCGAGAGCCACGAAAGATTTGCGCCAAAGAGGCTCATCACCATTGAAATCAGAAACATAAAAAAGATTCCCATGGTGACAACCGAAAGCACGGACTGGAACATTGCTCCGCCCTTAAGAATGCCGAATCGAAAGAGCGTCAACATAGCCAGCATCAATCCCACCACGATGACGAATGCTTGAAGTGCGATTCCACCTGGAACAGAAATTTTATTCGCAGTCAAGATTCCTTCGAGCAACATTCCAAGTGCGCCGAGCATGAAGCCTTGTGAAACTGAATAGAGCACGGTGATCGATGCTGCCATTCGAGGCGAGCGGCGAACAAGAAAAATTGCGGCGATCGAAACAATCATGGAGACGATGAATGCAATCCACATCGCTGCTGGGAAATTCTTGGTGACAGGCACGGCGATCGCGCCAGAAAGTGCGGCAAGGAGCACGCATCCTGCGGTTTTGTTGATGATTCCGGAAACAGTGCATGTTCCTGCGGATCCTGCGGATTGACTGATCGCACCTGAAAGAACACTGTCTGCGAGAATTGGATTTGTTGAGACGAGTGACATATTTTTGAATCCTTTGGGTTTCGCCGACTTTTATTTCGGCTGAGATTGGGCTTGCTGCATCGAACGCTGAATTTGCTCGACCACGGTCTGTTGGTGAGCCAAACGAAATGTGAAGTCAAATGATACGCCGATATATGTTCGCTGAGAACTATCCAGATGAGTGTGAACGACCTTACCCGTGGCGACGATTGGAACGGGATGATTACGACCGAGCGGAATTTCGATCCAGAAAATTCGGTGACGACCAAGAACTGCGGAATCTTGTGATTCGACACGCAGGCCCACGCCTCCGCCACCAACATTCATCAATGTTGCAGTGAACTTCGGACCCACTGATGGCATCGGTGTGGCAACGTTTGATGGCAACTTCGATTCGAGGAAGGCTCGGAAGGCTTCTTCATTCGCAGTCTCAGCAGCCACGATGGTTCTGGGATCAAGAAGCGGCCACATACTGACGCTTGGTAATTGCAATTCTGAGGCTTCAATTCGCACGAATCGACGCAAGCAGCGCTCAACATTGTCTGGCAATTCAAGTCGTATGCAGACACCACGAGCGCCCACTGGGCGTTCATCCGAAATTTTTCGAGATCGGAATTTCCAGCGATTTTGTCCAATCGTAATTGCACCCACGAGAGCGATTCCATCTTCGATTCGAAATGTTTCGCCAAGTGCAACGGGCGCTTCAACCAATACCGATTCTTCTTCAAGCGAAACGATCTTCAAACGCCAAACAAGATCTGATGATCCAACAACTTCCTGTGGATCAACAAGTGGATGTGAATGAATAGCAGACCCAGCGGCAGACCCAGCGCTCGCAATAGAAATCTCCAGCGTCCCACCTCGCTCAAAGACTTGCTGCATGCTTCGCTTCCATTCGGATGTTCGTGATCTTGATGCTGGCATTGATGAGATTGTACTCCAAGTGCGAAACCAACAAACAATTGAATGCGGGAGGAGAAAAACAGCCTGCCATCGACGCACAGCATTTGCAATTGAGCGCGCAAATCAACTGCAGCGTGCGATCCAAGTCGCCACGCTCAGTATGAGAATAGTGACTGCTGCCACCCGCCCGCCGCCGACCATCAATCGACCGAAGGTATTCAGAGCCCCCGACTTTCCAAGTTGCTTGGCGCCTTCATCCTCTTCGCCAACATCCACTGAATCCCAGTCGACACTGTCAGCAAGAAATTTGTTCGAACGCAAAGCGGCCTTCGCACGCTCCAAGTCTTCTGCTCGAACTTGCACAGGAATGCCGCCGAGCATTCGATTGCCCGTTCCATCGAGACCAAAGGCTTGAATTGCAGCGCTAAAAACAGCAACGTCTATTTCTCGGTCTCGCAAAATTGCTGCGACGGTTTGCGCTTCAAAGTCGCTGGTCGCCAGATGGACCGTGACCAATCTTGTATTTTCTTGTGAGGAATTCAAGGCTGGACCTTTGGTTGCGATGAATCTCCATCCACTTCTCGCACACGATCGACGGCAATCAGCAACGCATCAACATCATCGGGGTCATAAATCTCGCCGCCGATCTCCACTCGCCAATCAGTCACCGCTGATGTCTCGATCGTCAAGTGAGTACCGGGACCAAGATCTTGGCGCGTGATCGGACGATCAATCACCGTGAGAGTCAACGAATCGTGATCGATTCGCTCCACTGCAAACCACGACTGCTCAATGCGTGGCTCGCCTGAACCAGGGACAGGTGTCTGCACTGTAAATCCAGTGCGTGCAATTTTCTGCCACTCTGGGTTACCGGTTCGAGTCAAGCTTGCGAATGCGGTTGCAAACAATCCCCAAGTTGATCGTGCGCGCCGTTCCGTGGATCGAACGCTGTGCTGTGTCATATAGAGAACTGCGCTGCCAGCTGCGATGCTCTGGACAACTTCTCGAGGCCATACCCAAAGTGGACGAAAGCGTCCGACTGGTTGAAGTGCGCAAATCACAGCACGAACAAGCGCAAATTCGCTCAAGCCATGCGCACGAGCTTGCACACGCCAAGGCTCTGATCCCGCTGATGCTTCGCCGATAAATTCCGAAACCTGATCAACAGGTTGCAGCACGACCGACAACTCATCGCCAACTTCGATTGACTCACCAGGATCTGGCATATCGTTTTCCAACAATAAGCCAGCCAATGTATGCAGTAGAACTGCGGCAGATTCGGCCAAATCGCTGGGGACTTCGGCAATTTCAAGTTCCGGAATGCCGCAACGAGCAAGCCCGTGAGTTCCAAGCAAAACCAAATTGGAATCGCCATCTGGAAGCGCCTCGTATCGCCCAAGTCGCCATAGCAATCGTTCGATCGGTCCTGCATCTTCTGCCAGAAAATCTCGGTCGATTCTTTGGCGTGGATAGACCTCGCCAGTGATGACATCAAGAATTGCGACGATATCGGGCAGTGCACCGCCAAGCATTCCGACACTCATAAAATATTCTTCGGCGGGTTCCTCAACAGAGAGAATCGTCTGCATTCGAATCACCCATGGACAGCGGGATGCCTCTTCGCCAATTTGACTTCGGTCGCGATCGGATAATTCTCGTGCGGGTTCGCACCAAATCACGAAACCAGATTCAATTCCAGGAATTTGCACACCGAACGCCCAAACTGCATCGTCGTCGGTCTCGATAGGTTCAATCGGAGCCTTCGAACCAACCCAGGCCGTAACAGCCGTGGAGAATTCCGCACCAGTCAATGCTTCTGCGTGCGGCCAGAATGCGACAAAACCGCTCTCCTGCGGTTCGACATCCCAGCCACCAACCGAATCTGTATCGGAATCTTCTTCAGCCATCGGCACTACGCTAGTGTCAAGAGTACGCAAATCCAATGAGCCAAACAAATAGACCAACCATCTTTTCGACTGCCCTCTTTTCCCCTGCTCCGCATTACTGGCGTGGAATCAATCCGACTTCTGCGGGAGCAACAAATGGCTCATTTCTAGGCAGAATGATCGGATGGACTTTGCTGCTGACGCTCTTCATATGGTTCGGAGGACTTGTCCATCTTGATGCAGAGGGCGTTCGCCTTTCTTGGTCTGAGATTTCTTCCACGCGCATCGGCGCTGTCGGCGAGCATGTCATTGCGACTTTCAGCGAAAAGGAATTCAGCATCGGACCATATACAAGTGAACCGCTGACCGTTGCAAGGTGCATCGCTTCCGTTCTTACGGTTGCAGGATCGATCTTCTTGATGCGCTTCTTGATCTTGCCAATGACATGGGATCGTAAAGCAGATCCGCGGGTGAACAACCTTCGGCGTGCTGCGGCAAATTTATTATGTGGGCAAATTATGGCAGCGCAAGTGCTTTGGTGGATCGCAATCGCAACGCTTCTCTTTCTTGCTGCAATGATTGCACCCGCTTCGATGCTGACTCTTGCGCGCATCTTTGGCAGAGGACTGATTGGCGTGATCGTGCTCCTTGGCCCTGCATCCTTGATGATGCCACACTTTGACCCAATGGCATCGTGGACTGACCAAGGTGCGATCATCCACAGTTCTTGGGTCGCCGCGCTTGTGCAATTTCTTGTGGGCGCTGCTTTGCTTGTGATGCTCTACTTTGCAGGCGCTGCGTTCATCAGCTGAAACGAGAGCAGATAAAACCAAAGCAGTAAAACCAATGCAGTAAAACCAAAACAGTAAAACTAGACCAGCACATTCACCATTCGCTTCGGCACGACGATGACCTTCTTTGGCGTACGACCTTCCAAGAGTTCACGCACTTTGGCGTCTTCGAGAACCAACCTTTCAATTTCCGCGGCATCCGCGCCGCTTGGAACCCCCACTCTCGCTCGGACTTTCCCCTGAATTTGAACTGGCAATTCAATCATGTCATCAACCAATTGATTCTCGTCCACGATCGGCCACGAAGCATCGCCCACGCTGGTCGATTCTCCGATTCGATGCCAAAGTTCTTCTGCAATATGCGGAGCAAATGGGGAAAGCGCGCAGAGGAATCTTCGCATTTGATCCACAGTAAGCCCGCCATCAGATGGATCTTTCATCTGCGTCGGACGCGTCGCAAGATTGACCAATTCAATCAACGCTGCAATCGCAGTGTTCATCGCCAATCGCTCGATGTCGTGAGCAACCTTCTGAATCGTTCGGTGTAATTGCCGCTCAATATCTGGATTCGCTTCTCGTGCAAACATCACAGCGCCTGTGCGTTCATCGATTGCGAGTCTCCATACACGCTGAAGAAATCGAAAGACTCCAGCAATATCACGAGTATTCCACGGCTTCGAATCGGCGAGAGGACCCATGTACATCTCGTACAGTCGAAGTGTGTCTGCGCCATATTCTTCGACAACCTCATCCGGCGTGACAACATTCTTCAGACTCTTGGACATCTTTGCGATCACACGCGTGACAGGTTCGTTCGTAGCGATTTCGCGCCACGAACCAGAATCTTCCCGCACTCCATCCGTTGCGATCAATGATCCATCAGCGCGTTCAAATGCAAAGCTGGTGATCATTCCCTGATGAAAAAGTTTTGCAAAGGGTTCTGGAGTACCAACTTCTCCAAGATCGAAAAGCATCTTGTGCCAGAAGCGTGAATAAAGCAGATGCAAAACCGCATGCTCGGCGCCGCCGATATACAAATCAACGCCGCGGTCGCCCATCCAATATCGCTCTGCATCTTTGCCTACAAATCGCGTGGAATTCTTTGGGTCGCAGTAGCGCAAGTAATACCAACATGAACCCGCCCATCCTGGCATTGTGTTGGTTTCTCGACGAACAGGCGTTGACGGCGCGAGCAGTGTTGGGTCGACCCCTGCTTCACCAGCAGTTGTGTGAACCCACTCCTTCGCTTTTCCAAGTGGCGGCACTGGATGATCACTCTGCACTGGTTCGTAATCCGTCAACGATGGAAGCTGCACGGGCAGAGCAGATTCCGAAATTGGAAAGTGCATCCCTCGATCATCAAACACAATCGGAAATGGTTCGCCCCAATATCTCTGCCGGCTGAAGAGCCAATCTCGCAGACGGAAATTGATCCGGCGAAAACCAAATCCGCATGACGCCAACCACTCAATCATCTTTGACGTCGCATCACTTGTCGAGAGTCCATCAATCGACACCTTCTCATTGGAAGAATTGCATGCGATGCCAGCTTCGGATGTTGCCAGTTCGCCGGTCCATGGACTTCCATCGACCGCGGCGACAACACAGCAAATGGGAAGATCGAAGCGTTTGGCAAATGCGAAGTCGCGCTCATCATGCGCCGGAACTGCCATGATTGCGCCCGTGCCATAAGCCATCAGCACATAGTCCGCTGTCCAAATTGGTATGAGTTCTCCTGTTGCAGGATTCCTTGCGGAAACTCCCAGCGAAATCCCTGTCTTCTCGCGACTTTCGGCTTGGCGATCGATGTCTGAACGATTGCGAGACCACTGCACATATTCGACAATCGCTTGTTGATTCTTTGGCGAACGTCCGCGCACCCATTCCACCAAGGGATGCTCTGGCGCAACAACCATATACGTCGCACCAAAGAGTGTGTCTGGTCGAGTTGTAAAAACTGTGAGATCGCCAAATCCTTCGATTGCGAATCGAACTTCAGCGCCTTCGCTGCGACCAATCCATGCAGCCTGCATCATGCGCGTGGACTCGGGCCATTCGACAAGATCAAGATCGTCGAGAAGTCTCTGCGCATACGCCGTGATGCGAAACATCCATTGTCGAAGCGGCATACGAAAGACTGGATGGCCTCCACGATCACTGCGACCATCAATGATTTCTTCGTTGGCAAGCACGGTGCCAAGCGCGGGACACCAATTCACTGTTTGCACACCGAGATATGCCAAGCGATGCGTATCCAAATGCGCTTGCCGTTGTAGTGGCGTACATGCCGACCACTTTTTCTCGATCTGTTGCGCCCCCAAAGCAGTGCCATCGCCACCATCGCCCATCACCGAAATGACGCGATCTTCCTTTTCAAACTTCAACTCGAGTTCCGCAATCGGCCGAGCCTTTGCGCTCGAAGTGTCGTAAAAGGATCGATATGCCCGCAGCCAAATTGATTGCGTCCACCGATAATAATCAGGATCGATCGTGCCGAATTCGCGCGACCAGTCATATCGAAATCCCAACCGCTGAAGTTGTCGCCGAAAATTATCGATCGCTGTACGCGTTGTGATCGCTGGATGGACTCCAGTCTGAACTGCATATTGTTCCGCAGGCAAACCAAACGCATCCCATCCCATTGGATGCAACACATTAAACCCACGCATCAATTTGTATCGCGTCAGAATGTCCGTTGCGGTGTATCCCTCGGGATGTCCGACATGCAGACCCGCCCCTGATGGATATGGAAACATATCCAAGATGTAATACTTCGGACGCGTCGCATCAAATCCAGCATCGCCGGGATTTGGCGCACGAAATGCATCAGCGACGGACCACTGCGTTTGCCAGTGCGTTTCGATTTTGCCTGCGCACTGCGCGTCGTATCGATGAGGTGTTTCGGAATCAAGCATTGGAAACTCCGAAGGATAGCCACGGTTCTTTGACGTTGTCGGGATCACGCTTCGCGAGATCTCTTTGGCAAGGTTCTTCGGGCGCGTTTATGCGGACTGCGGACGACGACTTTGAAACTGCGACTGCTCGCTGACATACTTCATCGCATCGCCAACAACATAGAAACTGCCGGTGACACAGACCAAGTCATCTTGACTTGTTGCTCGAAGCGCCAACTGAATGGCTTCGCCAACAGTCCGCGCAACTTGACTCATCTTGCCGCTTCGTTCTTGAAAGAGTTTTTGCAACTCATATGGATCCGCTGCGCGAGGATTGCTTGATGCCTTCGTGAAGATCACTTTGTCAGCACCGAGATTCAGTCGATCAAGCATCTCGCCAACATCTTTGTCTTGGCAGCAACCAAAGACGCACACCATGCTGTCATACGGCACATGAGCGCCGACGCATCGCATGAGCGCATTGAGACTGGAAGGATTGTGCGCGCCATCGACCAAGACTCGCGGCCGATCGCTGATGAGATCCATGCGACCCATGACCTTTGTCTTTGCCAAACCGCCAGTGACAAGATGCTCTGGGCAATCAAAGCCCGCTGCGCGAACGCATTCGACTGCGGCGAGAGCGAGCCCACAATTGGTCGCTTGATGTTCGCCAGGAAGAGGCACTGGCAAATGTTCGATGCGAGACTGCTTGGTGTAATAGCAGACTCGCGTGTGCGGGCCGAGTTCTGGCGACGTGCAGAAACGGCTGGAAAATTCAATATCTTTATTGACAATCTTCAGTTCCGCGCCAACTTTTTCCGCAACTTCGATAAATGTTTTATTGACTTCGGGTTGCGCATCGAAGACGATTGCAGGAACGCCGCGCTTGAAAATACCCGCTTTTTCACGAGCAATCTTGGGAAGCGTGTCTCCAAGGATGCGCGTGTGATCGAAATCAATTGTGGTCACGACTGTGACAAGTGGCGTCAGCACATTCGTCGAATCCAATCGACCGCCGAGTCCAACTTCAACCACGGCAATATCGACGGCTTCATCTGCGAAGTGCTTGAATGCCATTGCAGTCATCGCTTCGAAGAATGTTGGTTCGACCTTTGCCTTCGCCGCTGCTGCTTGAACTTTTTTCGCCATCTCGACCATCGCAGGCTTGGTGATCATCCGGTTATTGATGGAAATGCGCTCGCGCATATCGACGAAATGTGGACTTGTATAAAGTCCAACCGTATAGTCGCACTCTTCAAGCATGTGAGCGATCATTGCGCAAGTCGAACCTTTTCCAACAGTTCCTGCAACATGCACCGTCTTGATCTGCTCATGAGGATTTCCCATCGCCGCAAGTAACGCACGCATGCGATCCAATCGGAATGTTCCATCGTCATACTTTACGACGCGCATGCGTTCGATGTCTGGACGTTCCGAAAGCCACTTCAGCGCAGCCTGATATCCGTTGATGTCGATCTTTGCAGGACGAACCGCAGGAGTCTCGACCGCAATAGTCTGCGGCTTCGTCGGAGTCTTGGTTGGCGTAATCGTTGGAGCTTTGGTTACAGCTTTGGTCGGAGCTTTGGTCACAGCTTTGGCGACAACCTTCGATGGCGATTTTGTTGCGACTTTCGCCGCCACCTTTGCTCCAGTCTTTGCTCCAACCTTTGCAGAACTCGCTCCCGACTTGCCTCCTTGGTTCTTGATTGCCTTCGCGGCAACCTTTGAAGTGGTCGAAACGACCTTCGTTGAAGATAGAGAACGAGACCCTGTCCGACCGAGTGGCTTGCTATTCATAGGACTTTGAGTGTAGTCCTCTACGCCATGGAATCCAAACACATCAAAGATGCGTTGCAACACGAGGCTTGGCGAACCCTTCGCATCATGAGCGAATTCGTCGATGCCACCGACACAATGGTCCGAGTTGGCCCCGCAGTCGCTGTTTTTGGCTCTGCTCGCACTCGACCCGAGAAACATGAGTTCATTCAAGCAGTCGAATGCGGACGCATGTTGGTCGAAAGAGGATTTGCGGTCATCACTGGTGGCGGACCTGGAATTATGGAAGCTGCGAACAAAGGTGCGCTCGAAGCGAATGGTGTTTCGGTCGGCTTGAATATTTCTTTGCCCTTCGAACAGAAGCCGAATCCATATCAAAGCATTGAATTAACTTTTCGATACTTCTTCGTTCGCAAGGTGATGTTCGTGAAGCATGCGCGCGGCTTTATTATTTTCCCTGGTGGCTTTGGAACGATGGACGAACTCTTCGAATCGCTCACGCTGATTCAAACGCTGAAGATCGTGCCCTTCCCTGTTGTGCTGATCGGGAAGAAATTTTGGCAGCCGTTACTTGACTGGATGCGCACGACTCTCGCTGAAGAACATGGAACGATTTCAGCGGAGGATTTCGAACTTTTCCGTGTGACAGATGATGTGCGCGAAGCGGTCGACATCGTGCATGATGTCCATGCAGGACGAAGAGCGTGGGCTCCAAAGCTTCCGCGCTTCGCTTCGGATCCGCCGGTCTCACAAGAAGAAGGCATTCGTCAGGGGATCCATCCAAGACGACATCTGCAAGGCGATGCAGCAATGGGCATCGACAACATCGAGTAGCAATTTTTGCGTGGAATGATTTTGGTTATGCGCGGACTTTGCTTTATCGCCATTCGTGCCTTGGATAGCGACGGCGAAGTTCATTTCGAATCTCGGGATACAAAATACGCCAAAATCCTGCAAGATCGGCGGTTGTTTGCAGAGGACGGCGATTGGGGCCAAGAATTTCCAAGCGAACTGCAATGCGACCACCAGCAACGCTTGGTGTTTGATCGAGACCATAAAAATCTTGAATCTTTGCGCTGCCTCGCGGAGGTTGTCCGTTTTCGTAAATCAATTTCATCTTGGAACCACTCGGCAGACGAATATCCGCCGGAGCCATTTGTTGAACGAATGTTTGATCTTCATACGACAATGCACTGAGCACTGTCGCAAGACAACTTCGACCACGCACTTGACTCCAACGTGATGCGCCCGCTGCGATCTCTGCGAACAAGATGCGGAGGTCGTCGTCCGCATAGGTCAACAATTCGCGCTGCGGAAATGTTTCTGCGACCCATCTCGTTCGTGCAATCCACGGAGCAATTTGCTCTTCCCACTCATCGGGTCGCAGTCCATCTTCCATCATTCGCACTGCAATGATCTCGGATGCAACCGCCAAGTTTCGAGAGGGACGAACTGTTCGTTCGATAACTGTGTCATCAAAGAGTTGCTCTTCGATTTCTTCGACAGATTGCGATGACGACTCCCAACGCTCTTCGACGCGATTGGCAAAGCGATGCGGGAGCGTTGATTCAAGCCAGGCTCTTTCGAGTGCAACCGTCATCGAGAGCGTGGTCTCTGCGGTATCGCCGCCGCCACTTTGGCGAACCTCGAAAGCCAACAGCGGACCCGTACCCTCGTGCAAACTTCGCTTGTCGATGGAGACCTTGCGTCGCTGAGCCATCGCGGCATGCGGTCGATGTCGATCAAGGCGCCATGCAATTCGATCGGGAAAACCAAGCATAAATGATTCGGCAATCGCTTCGTCGGAAGAATTGCCACCCTGTGCTCCACGTGATCCTTGGGTCAAATCTCCTGCAGCACGAAGCGCGGCAGAAGAAAGATGGTCCGCGGCACGACCGACTTCGCGTGCGGCATCTGAATCAATCGACATTCGATTTGCTTTGCCACCACGCCACGCAAGAAACATTCGTTCGCGTGCGATCACATCGCTTGGTCGATCATCGGTCTCGAGGTGTCGACGCATCGACTCCGAGTTCTCTCGATCGAATGGATCGCGTTCGGACAAGAACGCCGCCCAAAGTCCTGCGCGCTGGGCACATCCTCTGCGCGCTCCTTCCAAGAGTGCGCGCGCCAATCGTGGATGCGCGGGGATCTGCGCCATCGCTCGGCCGTCGGGAGTCAGTCGTCCCTGTGAATCCATTGCGCCGCATCCCACAAGAACCCGCAGTGCGCGATCGAGAGCCGCCGAATCTGGCAAATCGATCCACGGAAATTTCAATGGATCACTTTCACCAACAACCGAAAGTCCCAGCAGTGCTTCTGAAAGATCGATGCGGTGAACTTCTGGCGCGTCGAATTCCGCTCGACGATTGTGTGTGGCTTCGCTCCAGAGTCGCAAGCAAACTCCAGGTGCAGTACGACCTGCGCGCCCTGCGCGTTGACGAGCGCTTGCTTGACTGATGGGTTCGAGTTTCAATGCGTTCAGGTCGCGCAGTGGATCGAATCGATGCACGCGTGCCAATCCACTATCAACGACAAAGCGAACTCCGGGAATTGTCAGGCTTGTTTCTGCGACATTTGTGGCAACAACGATCTTGCGTCGATCGGATGGATTGAGCGCGCGATCTTGTTCTTCCGGCGATTGTCCTCCATGAAGTGCCATTACATCGAACGCTCCCGAAGGCAATCTTGATCGCAGCGCTTCGATCGTTCGCTGAATTTCATTTCTGCCAGGCATGAACACCAATCCATCGCCCTGCAGATTTCCAGCCGCATCAACGACCGCTGTGACGGCGCGATCAATCACATCTTCGTTGGCTCGAACATCACCGAGGAATCGAATATCAACTGGATGCATTCGTCCTGGCACCGAGAGCGGATCGACGCCGAAGACCTCTCCAAGCCGAGCTGCATCGAGCGTTGCGCTCATAATCGCAACGCGCAAATCAGGTCTGCGCTGTGATTGCAATCGACGCACCATGCCAGCAGCAAGGTCCGTAGAAATTCCACGCTCATGAAATTCGTCAAGGACGACGACGGAGATGCCTTTGAGATCTTGTGTCCCTTGCGCCAAGCGAACGAAGAGACCGTCGGTCATAAAAAGTATTTTTGTCTCTGCACTTTCGACTCGTTCGTATCGAGTGCGATATCCCACAAGACCACCTTCTCGAACTCCCATTTCGAATGCAACTCGTCGTGCGACGGCGCGTGCCGCCAAGCGACGAGGCTGCAACACGACAATCCGACCTTCGCCAGCGACGCCAGATTTCAGCAGAATTTGCGGGACTTGTGTGGTTTTTCCAGAACCCGTCTCGGCAACGAGTACTAATTTTCGATCGCTCGTTATTCTCCCAACGATCTCTTGCGCGAATAAGTTGATCGGCAACGAATCTGTTCGTGCGAGCCGCGGCTCAGAATGCATTGGAGTAACGCTTGCGAACGTCTTGGAGAAAACGGGAAATCTGACCTTGCTGCTTTGGACTTGCGGTCACTTCCACTTCTTTCTGCCAAATGCTCATGAATCCCAGCGCGCCGTCCTCGGTGAGAGATGGGACCTCTCTCTCTTTCATACGCTCTTCTCCACGATCGGACTGAGATTTGATCTTGTCAATCCGCTCCTTATCAGTGTCATTACTTTCCTTGCCAGTTGTGATCTTCTCGCCCATCTTTGTCCAATTGACAACCCAATCATCGATGTACTTTCCTTGATCACTTGGCGCAGCATCGAAATATCCAGACGCGCCTTGGACAAGAATGTCTCGAGCCAAGATTCGGACATTCTGCGTCATCTGTTTCCGAGCGGGACCAGTCACGCCGGCGAAGAATCCAGCCATCGCAGCACTGTCCGATGATTCCATTCCTCGAAATCGATTACTGAGTTCCAAAAGGAAATTCATGCGTTTTTCAAGAGATAATTCGTTGAAATCATCCAATGCCAGATAACCCAGAACATCATCCACTGGCGTATCGAAAATCGACGGCGGCGGCCGCCAACGAATTGAAACCCACCACCACACGCCACACGAAACAATCAGCAACATCGCAAGAATCGCCGCTGTTCGCAACAATTCTTTCCTGCGATTTTGCAGTGTGTATTTCAGTTCGTGAAAGTCGATGAATGACATGTTTGCATTGGGACTTCGGCTTTCAATCAACCGAGGTCTCGTACTCCACTTTCGTTGCTTTTGCCGATCCATCCAAATAGACACCGTTTCGAGGCACGCGCGTTCCAGGATGCCGATCAGCACTGTCCATCAATATCGGGAAGAGCCCCTTGTTGTCATTCTCAAAAAGTCTTACGACTAACTTCGATTCTGTTTGCAGGCGAGCAGTTTCGCGCTGGCGCTCACTTGCCGTCGAAGGAAGGTTGAGTAAGACTTGAAGAACTTCCATCTGTATTTGCGGCGAATAACGAATCAGCCCGGGAAGATATGTATAGCTCGTTCCAGTATCAGTGGACTCGGTGTCATCATCCGCTGGGCACAACCAAGCACGGCTGTCTGCAGGCTGAAACTTCGAGAGCAGATTTGGCAGTCCGCCTTCAATTCCCTGTGGAGTCACCACTGGTAGAAATTCGCACATCGGCAAGACGCCTTTGTTCACAGTTTGATATGACTGCCACACGGTAAAATTTTGGCGGAGATTACTGAGACAATTTGTATTGTAAGACTCACTTTTCACCATTTTGAAAGCAGGCATAATCAAGCCGGTCAATAGTGCGATGATTCCAATCACCACAAGTGTCTCGATCAGCGTGAATCCTCGTGCGCGAGCGTTCATAATGGGATGGTAGCCCCATCAACTGAAAAGACTGCATCGACGAATCGATCCGCATCGAAGGGTTGAACATCCTCGGGAGACTCGCCAACTCCGATCAATTTCACTGGAATTCCAAGCGCATCATGAATTGCGATGACAACACCGCCGCGGGCAGTTCCATCCATCTTCGCTAAAAAGATGCCTGAAATATCAACGGCTTTCTGAAACGCCGCCGCTTGCACCAGCGCATTTTGTCCGCTTGTCGCATCAAGCACAAGCAGCGTTTCATGTGGCGCATCAGGAATCCGACGACGAATGACGTCACGAATCTTGATCAGTTGGCGCATCAAATTTTCTTCGTTGTGAAGTCGCCCCGCAGTATCAACGAGCAGAACATCCACACCTCGTGTGACTGCCGCTTCCGCAGCATCGAAAGCAACTGCAGCAGGATCTCCACCAGTCGCGCCGCGAATAATGTCAACGCCAAGTCTCTGAGCCCATACTCCCAATTGCGCGACAGCTCCCGCGCGGTATGTGTCAGCGGCAGCGAGCAGAACCGTTCGTCCAGATGCGCGAATTGAATGTGCAATTTTCGCAACGCTGGTCGTCTTTCCAACTCCATTCACGCCAACAACCAAGACCACAGCGGGCTTCGAAGTGGTCGCAGCGATTTCCAATGTCTTTCCCGAAGGCGGAGCAAGGCGTTCCTTCATTCGCTTCTTCAGATGTTCAAGTGCATCTTCTCCACGCTCGATTCTGCCCGAGCGAAATTCCGTTCGCAATGAATCGACAATTTCGCGCGCGGCTCGAACTCCAACATCTGCTGAAATCAATTGTGCCTCGACTTCGTCAATCAACGCATCATCAAGTCGCCGACCATGCAAGACGCTGCGAAGCCCCGCTCCGACGGCGGAGGCCGTGCGGAGAAGTCCCCGACGAACAGCTTCGATCGCTGACTTGAAAAACATGTCGATCGGACTCCTTTTATTCCTCGATAGCGATAACGGAAGGTTCAACCACCGCATCTGCGACCGGATTGGCGATTCGATCCAAGACACCATTGATAAACGAGGAACTTTTTTCGGTGCTGTATTCCTTCGCCAATTCGACCGCTTCATTGATAGCAATCGCTGGCGGAATCGAACCATGCTTCATTTCCCAATAGCCCAAGCGCAAGATATTTCGGTCGATATTGGGCTGTCGATGCGTCGGCCATTCTGGAGCGAGATCGCGAATGACCTGATCAGCTTCCTCACGAGTCGACCACGCTTTTTCCGCAAGCGTCAACCCAAGGGCAACTGCAGGCAAAGTGAAATCACATTCACTCTCTATGGGATCAGCACTGCGCGCTTCGCGTGCACGAGATTCAAACGACTCTCGCAACATTGGAAGATCGACAGTTCCGCTGAGATCAAACTGAAACATTGCTTGCAGTGCACAACATCTTTGTTCGTGCGCAACAGTCATCGGCTCGCTCCGATTGCAACAGGATTTCTTGCGACAACGCTTCCAGCACGAATTTCCGCAATCGTTCGTGTTGCAGCGATTACTGCGTGCATTGCTTCGATTCCTTTATTGCCTTTACTTCCTCCTGAACGCGCACGAGCTTGCTCAATTGTGATGCATGTCAAAACACCAAATGCAACAGGTTTTCCAGTACGAATGGTCACATCGACCAAACCGTGTGCGACTGCATCGCAGATATATCGATCGTGGCTGGTCTCTCCAGTCAGCACGCATCCAAGTGCGACAACAGCATCGATGTCCGCTCGTTCTGCGAGTGCCAAGGCGATTGCAACTAATTCGTACGAGCCTGGTGCATGAACATGAACGATATTCTGCGAATCACCGCCTGCATTTATGAACGCATCGACCGCACCTGTGGAAAGCCCATTGCAGATTTCGTGGTGATACTGACTTTGGACGATGGCGATACGCAGACCTCGTGCACTGATCGCGTTGGCCGGATTCATTTGTTCGGTCGTGCTGGATTTCATGTCGGATCGTAATGGTAGCCTCCACTCGTGCTTGGCGTATCAAAGAAAGTCGTTTCAGCAGTCGAATTGACCCGACTTTCGATGGCATTTGGAGCGATCACCGATTTATGGCTGATCGTCATCTTGTCCCGAAGCCGAGATGATTATCACTACATGCCCGTTGCGACGATGCCGCTTGCGCAAGCGCTCATCTGTTCAGCAGTGACAGCGGTCGGGCTTTTCTCCTTTGCCGCAGCACTGAACGATCTTTTGGATGCGAAACATGACCGTATTTTCAGCCCTCATCGTCCCATCGCATCTGGCGAGATTGGTGCAGTTCAAGCCTTCTCCGTTGCGATTGCGTCACTTCTCTTAGCGCTCGTTGGCGTTCTTTCGTTCGGATTCGGCGCTCTCTTTATTGCGCTCCTCATCGCTGGCGGAACTCTCTTCTATAACGGGACTGCGAAATACATTCCTGGTGTTGGGCTGTTGACCATTGGACTGCTGCACGCTGGTCACATGTTGATCCCGAATGATCAATTCACTTTCACATTGCCTGCATGGTTGGCGATGACGCATGCCACTGCAGTCGCAACCATCATGCACTTTGTACTTTCGAAACGTCCCGGACTTTCGCGCAGAGCTCTCTGGATGTTGGTCATTGGCTGGGTCATCTGCAGCGTCTGCATTCTTGGCTTCGGCATCTTGAAATCAAGCGGTTCATTCTGGCCAGAGTCGACACCGTGGTATGGTCCGATTTTTCCTGCTCTTGCGATCATTGCATTCATCCCAATTGTCATTCGCAAAATTAAGCGCGCTCAATCTCCTGCGATCGCAGCGGAAAAAGTTGCGCGGTATGGCGCACTCTGGCAGTCGATCTTCGCCGCGTCATGGCTCTTTTCTTGGGGAGAATTCTTATGGGGACTCGTCGCACTCGCCCTCGCTGGAATTGGGTTTGGAGCGATGACCCTCTTGAAAGAACTCGGCGGTTCGAATGACCAACCGATCGCATATCGGGGATGAAGACGGAGCAAGCGACTCTTCGTACCATTCTGCGCAGATGTCGTCTGCGCCGTGGAAAGAACTTCTCTTCATTCGAATGACAAACGCAAGCGCAGAGTGCATGCGACGACTGATCATCTGCGTCTTTGCGATCTCAATCGTGGCGCTGAATGCGCCAGCACAAGAACTTCAAGATGTGCCAATCACCGGCCAGTCATTGGGCGGATTTGTTCTGCCAACAGAACCTGTTGCAACTGACATCATTATCGAAGGCGTTCGCGGATGGGCGTGGAATGTTGACGATACGAAACGTCTTCAAATTGAAGGCGATGTTCGAGTGAAGTTCGGTGGTTTTTACTTCTCGAGCACGAACGCGGTCATCTGGATCAATCGCATTCCAAGCAGCGATGGGTTGATCAATCAGATTGCCGTTTATTTCCCTGAAGCTGAAGAGCCAACGCGTCGCGCAGGAGTTGGAGCGAGCGGAAGCGATCTCTTAGTCACTGGCAGCACACGCGGCGACGTCAATCTGACGATCACATTGCTTGAAGAAAAAGCGCCTGCGAGTAATCCAACTTTGCTTCAAGGAACGATACGCGTGAAGGCATATTTGGAATCAGTTGCACGCGGCGCGCTTCTGCAAACAAGACCGCAACTCGATGCGCCGATTGCCCCTGTTGATCCACCTCTTGTGGTCGGCGCGCCCGTTCTTCTGCCATCGCAAGAACCGGCGCTCGCACCATCAACGGTTCGGGT
>CAMDEL010000004.1 GCA_945896765.1 Singulisphaera sp. GP187 | reverse complement strand
ATACCGCGCAAGTTCCGATGAGTGCATGCGGAACACCTGTGAATTATTATTTCGAAGCGAAGACGACAGCCAGTGTGATCGTCACGAGCCCTGCGAATGCTCCGACTTCTTTCAATACGACGACTGGCGCGTATGGGGAAATCACCGCTACTTCTGACACCTTCGAAAGTGCTGGAGCGTGGACCGTTGGGGCAACTGGCGATCTTGCGACCACTGGAATCTGGACACGCGTCGATCCTGTTGGAACGCTTGCTCAACCCGAAGATGATCACACTGTCCCTGGAACCTTGTGCTATGTGACAGGACAAGGACTTGTCGGTGGTGCTCTAGGAGATAACGATATTGACGGTGGCGCTACAACATTGACCTCGCCGACTTTCTCTGCGCTGGGTCTTGCTGACCCTCAAGTCAAATACTGGCGCTGGTATTCCAACGACAAAGGCGGCTCACCAAACGCGGATTCGATGCCAGTCGAAATATCCAACAACAACGGAACGAGCTGGGTTCAGATGGAACTTGTCACAGAAAATGCGAATGCTTGGGTTTCGAAGAGTTTCCGAATCTCGAACTTTTTAACACCAACTTCCACGATGAAGGTTCGATTCGTGGCGTCGGATCTTGCCACAGGATCTGTCGTAGAAGCTGGTCTTGATGACTTCCAAGTCAGTGCTCTCAGTTGCACCCCACCATTTGTGCCTGCGGATCTGAACCAAGACACTCTCGTCAACGGGACCGACTTGGCAATTCTTTTGAGTGGATGGGGAACACTTGGTGGAGACATCAACCAAGATGGTTTCACCGACGGTGGTGACTTGACCCTCTTGCTCGCGGCATGGACGGGCTGACCGTATACTCTCCGCCCCCCTCCTAACTAAGCCCAGGTGGCGGAATTGGCAGACGCGCCAGCTTGAGGTGCTGGTGGGAGAAATCTCTTGGAGGTTCGAGTCCTCTTCTGGGCATTGATTTTGGATAATCGGGTTGAAATTTAGTTGCCGTCACTGAAGAGTGTCGGCAACTTTTTTGTTTGCGACCAATTGCTTCGTGCAATTTGCCCAGTCCAATACATACATCCACTAGTCTGTTCAACTGGTTATGACACTTCGCATCAACGAAATTTTCTTTTCGATTCAGGGCGAATCCACATGGGTGGGCGAGCCATGCGTTTTCGTGCGCTTGACTGGATGCCCACTGCGTTGTCGATACTGCGATACCGAATATGCATTTCGAGAAGGAACGACACGAACGATCGATTCGCTGCTTGATGAGGTCTTGGCGAACCCCTGCACATTGGTGCAGATCACTGGCGGCGAACCTCTTGCGCAGCGAAATGTTCACACACTCATCAGCCGCCTGCTTGATGCGCAGCGCACCGTGTTAATCGAAACATCTGGTGCGGTTGATACTGAACCGATAGATCCGCGCGCACACATCATCTTGGATGTGAAGACTCCAGACTCGGGCGAATCTGCGCGGATGGTTTGGGAGAATCTCGATCGACTGCGACCACATGACGAAGTGAAGTTTGTGCTTTCTTCACGAAGCGATTATGAATTTGCCCGAGAAGTCACTGCCAAACACAATCTTTCCAAACGTTGTCGGGCGGTGCTTTTTTCGCCAGTGCATGAACAACCCAAAGGCTTGGAGATTCTTGGCGCATCAGGTTTGCATCCGCGCCAACTTGCGCAGTGGATTCTGGCGGATCACTTGAATGTCCGATTGCAAGTTCAAGTTCACAAGATCATTTGGGAACCGCAGACACGCGGCGTGTGATTTAGAAAACCCAGCCTTCGATAATCGCCTCTGCAGGAAACGCCGTAAAAACTGGTGGAGTCAGCAGGATGATCGCATCAAGCAGATCCCCTTCCGTGTCATCAATGATCTTCTGCATCATCACTTTAGAAATTGGAATTCCAGTTTCTTCCAGTCGCCTTGCGATCAATGCTCGCACTCGACTTGGCGGTACACCCTCGCCCTTATATCCCTTTGCCGGCCATCCCAAACGCTGCAAAACACTGGATGGACAACCTTCACAAACCGTCGTGCGAGATCCAGTATTCGCCATAGGGGATATCGAAATTCCCGCAGCATGCAACGGCAACAGAACTTCGCACATGAGCGTCCACGTCTGTTTAAAAACGCGAAGATTCATTGGAGCCATCGGAGTGCGGGCTTCGGTATCGGTTTTACGCCGAGGCTCTTCACGCGAAACTTCTCGCAATTTTGTGCGCCACGCGCGAGGAGATCCAAGCTTTGCAGACCACTGTGCACTTGCAAGCCAAGTCTCTTCAATTCCGTGCGCACGAATTGTCTGAATTGGCAAACCAACCGGCGCATCAATTCTCCAAAGATGATTTTGTTCGCTCTTCGCAGATTCAAGAATCATTCGCACAAGCATCTTGCGATCCGCTCGTTCGACGGTGATTTCTGTTGGCGACTTCCATGATGCGATACGAATTTTATGAAGCCCGCCATTGTCTGCTCCAGAAAAATCAACGCCATGCAGTTGCAAGGAATTCACTGATTGCCACACGCAGACTGGGGCTTCCCGCATGGGCAACAGCCACCAACATGGACATGGGATGAAGCTGCAGGAGAACTTGTTCCTGTCACTCCAAATGCGCTGATCGTGCGGGTGAATTTTCTGCCGCGACCTTCTGGATCGCTGACTTTGTCGTCCGCTTGCGCCATTGATCGCAAGAGAACAATCACTTCGCCGTCACTTTCGCTGATGTATTCGTATTGAGGCATTTGTTCGATTCTAGGATGAATTCGTCAGACGATCATGATGCCGATCGGCGACCAGAGTTGTTGCCGCGAATCGATCGACCATTGGAATTCTTGGCTGGAGTTCTTTGTGGAGTCGAACTCCTGCGCGAAGTTGTTCGCAAATTCTTGCCAACACTTTTGGTCACATTCTTCGATGGCGATGCGCGCCGTTTCTGAATCGTCGCCACATCTGCGAATGCTTCTTGCCGAAGTTGCGACAACTCCGAGTGCGTGAGATCTCGCCACGCGCCGACCGCAAGACCTCTCAAACGAACAGGGCCCATTCGTGTTCGGCGCATTCGCTTGACGGGATGACCAAGATCCGCCATCAACTGTCGAATTTGACGGTTGCTGCCTTCGCGCAATTCCATGGTCAGAACGGTTCGTTCACCATCGCGCCGAAGAATCTTCAAATGAGATTCTTGTGGTCGAGATCCAGGCGTCTTCTCAGCTGGCGAAAAAATTCCTTCTTCGAGACGGTCAACATCTTCAGGACCCAGACTTCCTTTGACCATCAATTCATATTCTTTATAGACCTCGTACCGCGGATGCGTGAGGCGATTTGCAAATTCGCCGTCGTTGGTCATCAAGAGAAGACCACTTGAATCGAAATCCAATCGACCAACTGAATAGAGTCGAACGCGACTGGGATGCTCGACCAAATCAGTCACCAATCGTCGACCCTCAGGATCTGAACTTGTGCAGACAAATCCTGGCGGCTTGTGCAACATCACATACACATGTTGTTCTGGTGGGCGCAACAATCTTCCATCGACGGTGATTCGATCGCGACTTGGATCGACCCACGCTGGTAACCCGTCAATCAGTTCGCCATTCACCCGAACAAGACCCTGCGTGATCATCGATTCCGCCTCGCGCCGCGACGCGAGTCCAGCGTCGGCGATCACCTTCTGAATGCGCGTTCCGCGCGATGCATCGATAAACGAGTGAGTTGGTTTTTGACCGCGACGTGGCATCTCCACAAGGTAGTGGTTTTTCAGCGGAACTATGCTTGCAACATGAAGAAATCTTCAAATGCGCATTTGTCGTTGATGATCCCCTTTGCTTGCACTTTCTCTTGCGCATTTTCATCTGTTCAGGCATTTGCGCCTATGCGTGTGCACGCGCAAGATCCCCCGCAGGTAAATGTTTTAGTTTCAACGCAAGTTCTGCCATTTGTTCAGGAATGCGCTGTTGCTACGGTTCTGCTCGACCCTTCGCCAAGCGCGAAAACTTTGGGACCGCTGATCGATGCGAATCAACTTCGCGAACCGACAAATCTTGTACTTGCCGCGATCACTCAATATTGCAGTCGCGCTCCGGGCGCACAGATGGTTGATCCAATGCGACTGGCCATTGCACAACCCTTTGCACTGGCGAATATTTCTGCGGCGACGGCAACGCCGATACTGCGATTGAAGCTTCCTCCTGTAGAGGGAATTCGCAACTCTCCACAGCGTGCTGCCGCCGAATTTGTCTGCAAATGTTTCGGCTCAACGACTGAAGGACTCGCTCCATTTCAAGGAAAAATTCCAGTCGCTGATCCACAAGGCGCAATCTTTGCGATGGATTTTCTGCTCAACGAACCGCGCTTAAAATTTGCGACTCCGATTGAAGATCGCCCATCGCCCACTGAGTGCTTTGAATTTTTGCAGATGTTGACGACTGAGGTCAGCCCGAGTTCAACGACGGCGCAGCGATTCGAAAACTTTGCGATTCGAGCAAGACGAAGTATGGATATGAGCGAAGGTGGATTGATGCGTGCAGTGGCATCATCGCTGGCTCACATCGACGCAGATTTTGGCGTCACTGCAGATTGGAAATCTCTTGAAAATGAGGCGATTCCTGCAGAGATTGCGAGCGCAGTCACTGGACCAATTCTTGGCGCAGAAAAGGTGGAAGGATTGGGATGGGTCGTCGTGGGATCGCTCGCCAACAACTCATATGACATGGGTTCCATCGCAGCAGTTTTTGAACCTGGTGGCGATGACATATACACATGGTCCACTTTGCACACAGGCAATCAAGGGATCATTGATCTCGCTGGAAACGATCAATACAAAGGTGGCGATCAACAAGGACCTGCAGGGGCAATCTTGGGATTATCTCTGATCGATGATGCTGCGGGCGACGACCAATATTCTGGCCCTCATTTGTCTTGCGGAGCAGGATTGTTTGGCGTCGGCATTCTGATTGATCGAAGTGGTAACGATCGATATCGCACTGGAGCATGGAGCATGGGCGCAGGAATTCTCGGCGCAGGTTTTCTTTTCGATCAATCGGGTGGCGACGAATATCAAAGTTCTGTCAATTCCCAAGGGATTGGCGGCCCACTGGGAATCGGCGCACTTGTGGATATAAAAGGAAATGATCTCTATCGAGTTGATGGAATCTCGCCAGGTGTCGACGGCGTTCCAACCATTTCATTTGCAATGAGCCAAGGCATTGGATTTGGCGCACGACGATTGATTGCCGGCGGCGTGGGGATACTTGCAGATTTCGGCGGCGATGATCGATACGAATCTGGCGAATTTTCCCAAGGTGGCGGTTACTTTTACGGATTCGGAATGTTGCTTGATCAAAGCGGAAATGATCTTTATCGCGGCAGTCACTATGCGCAAGGATTCACTTCACACCAAGCTGCAGGAGTGCTGATCGACCTTGCAGGCGACGATGTGTATTGGTCAATGATCAGTGCAGCGCAAGGCGCAGCATGGGATACTGCAATATCACTGCTTCTGGATGCTGCGGGAAACGACACATATCGTGGAAATGCTCTCTCGCAAGGTTCAGCAGCGGAACAAGCGCTTGCAATGTTCTGCGACCTCGATGGATGTGACCATTATGTCGGGCTTGGACCATTTATCCAAGGCGAGTCTGGCGACAATGCGTATCACTTCAAAGAGACGAAGGCGCGCTCGTTCAGCGTGCTGATCGACGCTGGCAGTGGCGAAGATTTTTTCTCCTCGAAGAGAACGCGTGGTGGCGTGACCGTCACTGGGCCTGCGCTGACGGAGGGTGCGCCTGCTTCCGCCCCGCTCTTCGGTTTGATGATTGACCTTCCTCTAAAAGTTTCTGGCACTTCAATCCGATAGACTTCAACTGTGGATGTCCTACAAAAATCCAGTCGCGGAATTGCCATTGCTCGTTACTGCATCCATCATCTTGCCGAAGTCCGAGCGCCAGATATGGCCGCCGCACTTTCCTTTCGAACGCTCTTCGGCCTCGTGCCTGTGCTGTTCGTCGCCACACTTGCCGCGCGCTCGCTTGCTGGAGAAAATTTTCCAAAGTTCGTGGAATCTCTCGCAGAAATGGCAGGTTTAGACGAAATCGGAATCGACGTCGTGACCGAAGGGAGTCGCACCGTCGAGAAGCAGCCACTGAGCAATTGGATCGAAGAACTCGTCCGATTCTCTGGCACGATTGATCTCTCTGCGCTGGGAATCATCGGCGTGATTGTTGTTCTCTTCTCGGCAATTTGGTTGATTGTTGCGATCGAAAACACATTCAATATCGTTTGCCGTTCTGCAAATTCTCGGCCATGGCATCGACGAATACTTGTGTACTGGTCCATGCTGACACTTGGCCCGATTCTGCTGGCGATGCTGCCTGTGCTTGACAACGAATTGCATGGCTTCGTCGATGGGCAAACTACTTTGCCGACTTCCTATGTCATCGTGCGGCCAATCCTGGGATTCTGCTTGCTCTTTCTGTTGTTATTTTTCGCATACTCAGTCATTCCAACCGTACGAATGCGTTGGAAGACGATCGTTACCGGAGCGCTCGTCGGCGCGATCGGTTTGGAATTGGGTCGTCGCTTTCTGGGCATCTATATGGAGAAAGCATTCACGGGCAATCGGCTTTACGGTTCGCTGGGACTTGTTCCGATTTTTATGTTCTGGGTCTATGCGATGTGGTTGATCGTGCTTTTCGGATTGCAAGTCTCTTCTCTCTTTCACGCGCTCATCAGTCACGAACGCATTCGCAGCATTCTGAGTCATCAATCAAGCACATTCGAACCTGCCATCGCCGTCAGCGCGATGGAGTGGATTTGCGAGCATTACCGAAAAGGATTGCCAGCAACTCTGACCTCAATGAGCGACACATTGAAATTGGATCTCACGACTGCGACGAGATTGACCCAACTTCTTGCGGAATCAAAACTGGTGATTTATGTTCAAGAAAATGGCCGAATTCTCCCGGCCCGAGCGATCGATTCAATCACCCTCGCCGAGGTACTGCGCATAGGCTTTCGGGTGGCATCCATCGACCGAACCTCTGGAAATGGCGATTTTGTCGAATCTCTTCGTCTAGCACAGCTTGAATCTGTAGGAAATCAGACATTCGGATCATCAAGCACTTGTCAAAATCCGATTTCAAATACAGAATTGAAAGGAAGTAATTTATGACCCCAGGAACTCATGGAACATCCACGGCGACATTTGTCACCGTCAGCATGAAGAACAAGCACATGATTGCTCGTTTGGATGCTGTTTCTATTGGTCCACGCGAAGCAGCACTCATTGCAACCGAGGTCTCGCGCATGTTGACCAGTACCACGAAGGGAAAATGTTTGGTCATCGACCTCTCGAGAACAAACTCTCTCTCCAGTATGGGACTTGGACTCTGCGTTGACCTGCGAAATCGCGCAGTCGATGCGGGACTTCGACCAGTTCTCGCTGGAATGAATATCCAACTCACAGATCTCGTTCGCATGATGCGCGTCGATCGTCTCTTCACGATTACATCGTCAAGCCACGATCTTGAGCGGTTGCTGCTGTGAACCACGATCGAACGCGCCGTTTGAAAGTTGGCAAGTGCCTTCTCATTTTCACTTGCATCGGTGCGATTGGTGGAATTGTTGGTTGTTACGAAAAAGTTGTCCGCGTGAAATCGAATGGGTCAACAACCGAAATCGCCGATCCAGATTTCAACGAAAAACCAGGCGGACTTGACGAATTGATGTGGGGCCCAGTTCCCAAAGGGCAAGATGCTGCCACGTATTACCGCAAGAAAAAACAATTGCTTGCTGAGTAGCCTTCCGCCTCTGCGGGGGATAGACTGAAGGACTATGGGTATTGAGACAGTCCTACCGACCGACAGTGTCCTGACCACCAACCTCAATCGCGTTGTCAATTGGGCGCGCAGATCGAGCGTGTGGCCTATGCCATTTGCAACCGCATGCTGCGGCATCGAATTGATGGCGACTGCATGTTCGCGCTTTGACCTCGCGCGCTTCGGTGCCGAAGTCATGCGCTTTTCGCCGCGGCAATCTGATCTCTTGATTGTCGCTGGTCGCGTCAGCGTCAAGACATTGCCAGTGCTGCAACGAATTTATGCGCAGATGGCCGAGCCGAAGTGGGTCATTTCAATGGGCGCATGCGCATCAACTGGTGGCGTGTTCGACACATACGCAGTCGTGCAAGGAATCGATCAATTTATTCCCGTCGATGTCTATGTTCCTGGGTGCCCTCCTCGACCAGAAATGCTGATCGAAGGAATCATGGCAATTCAGCGGATAATCGATCAAGAAAATATTCCTCGTGATCCATCGGGACATCGGCGCGCTTTGAATATCGCGCTGACTCCGAACTATGAACCGAAGAATCAGCCGCTTCCTGTGACCATCGGCGCAACGTAATCGCGCTCAGCTTCGACTTGCGGCTTCTACTTGAACCAGGGATCGCGCGAACGCATCGATGCGCGCAACACCTTTTTCTATTTGCGCTTGCGAGCATGCGAAGGAAAGTCGAATATGGTTGCGAGCGCACTCGCCGAAATCTTCACCAGGAACAACTGCAACATGCGCCTCGGCGAGAAGCGCTTCGGAAAACGCTTGGGCAGAATCGAGAAGCCTTCCGCCTGGCGACTTTCGACCAAGCAAATCTCCAATATTTGGGAATGAATAAAAAGCCCCTGTTGGCTGCACAGTTTGGAAACCTGGAACCGCAGACAGCAATTGATGAATCAACTTCGCACGCTCTGCGAATGCGATGCGCATCTTCTCGACTTCTGGAAGAGTCGCAGGCGACAAAGCCTCGATCACCGCCGGCAAGAAAAAACTCGCAATCGAATTTGTCATTTGACCTTGAAGCTTGATCACTTCGCGCATGAATTTACTCTGCTCACCAGGCGCGCACATATATCCAATGCGCCATCCAGTCATCGCATATGCCTTGCTCATTCCATTGATCGTCACCGTGCGATCGGCAACGCGCGGATCACTGCCCGGAGACCAATGCGAAATTCCATGTGCAATTTCTGGGAAGATCAGCTTTTCATAAATCTCATCTGAAATGATTGCAATCTTTGGATGCGCAGCGATCACATCGACGATGGCACGCAGTTCGGACTCGGGATAGACGATCCCGCAAGGATTGCTCGGTGAGTTCAACAAAATTCCAATTGTCCGCGGTGTGATTGCGCGCGAGACTTGTTCGGCAGAGACTCGAAAGCCATGCTCCATCGAACCTGGAACTTCGATGCAGACTCCACCAGCGAGTTCGATCAGCGGTCGGTAACTCACCCACGCTGGAGTGGGCAGCAACACTTCATCGCCGCGGCCTGGCTCGATCATTGTCTGCAATGCCATGTACACCGAATGCTTTGCGCCAACTGTCACTGTCACATCTTCAGCGCGACACTGAATGCCGTTTTCTTCTCGCAACTTCTTTGCAATCGCTTCGCGCGTTGGCTTATCACCTGCAGTTGGTGCATACTTCGTCATTCCAGATTCGAGCGCCTTGATCGCAGCGCGCTTGATCGCAAGCGGCGTATCGAAATCAGGTTCGCCCATTGCGAAACCGATCACGTCGACTCCTTGCGCTTTCAGTGCAGCCGCACGCGCTCCTACGGCAAGAGTTGCGGATTCCTTCATTTCGGCGATGCGGCTGGAAATTTGCATTCATAAAGAATAGCGAATCAACACGGAGGCCTCGAATGCACTACAGTTCGGCGCTTCCCATGAGTCCAGACTCCATTCGTCGCATCGGTATTTTGACAGGCGGTGGCGATTGCCCCGGCTTGAACGCTGTTATCCGTGTGGTTGCAAAGACCGCGATGTTGCAATTTGGCATCGAAGTCTTCGGCATCGAGGATGGCTTTCAAGGATTGATCGAAAATCGCCTTCGCCCACTCTCTTTCCGCGATGTCTCGGGAATCCTGACCCGAGGCGGAACGATCTTGGGCAGCAATAATCGTTGCAATCCAAAAAAGTATTGCACTTCGATGGCCGCCGATGGAAGCCCGGTGTTTTCAGATGTCACGCCGACTTGTATCGAAACGATTCGCAAGAACAAGATCGATGCGCTGATTGTCATCGGCGGAGATGGCACAATGAGTTGCGCTGCGCCGCTTGTCGAAGCTGGCATCAATGTCATCGGCATTCCAAAGACAATCGATAATGATCTATTCGGTACGGAAATCACCTTCGGATTTCTCACTGCCGTTGCGACTGCGACCGAAGCGCTTGATCGCCTGCATTCAACAGCGGACAGTCATCACCGAGTGATGGTCTGCGAAGTGATGGGCCGAAACGCTGGTTGGATTGCGTTGACATCAGGCGTTGCGAGCGGATCAGATGTCATCTTGATCCCAGAGATTCCTTATGAAGAAGATGCGATCGCCGAATATGTCACGCAGCGAATGAGTGGTGGACCGGGATTTGCAATCGTCGTCGTCGCCGAAGGTGCGAAGCCCGTTGGCGGGACACAGAGCGTTGCTCGAATCGATCCCACAAGCCCAGATCCAATTCGACTTGGTGGTATCGGTCAGCGAGTCGCCGACATGATCACGGCGAAAACAAAAGCTGAAGTTCGCATGACATCTCTCGGTCACATTCTGCGTGGTGGTATGCCAATCGCCGCCGACCGAATCCTCGCCACAAATTTCGGATATCACGCAGTGTCCATCCTGATGGAAGGCGCAACGGGGCGTTTGGTTGTGCGAGAAAACAACGTCTTCAGCGATGTCGATCTTCTCGTCTCGGCAGGTCGTCAACGCCTCATTCCAACCAATCATGCACTGATAACCGCCGCGCGTGCGCTTGGGACTTCTTTCGGCGATCGACTCGGACACACTCACGGCGGTGTCGGACCATCCTCGGTGATCTGACGCACGCAGGCAATCATCCGCTAGGCTTCAGCTGTGAAGAGCGGAGTTTTTCTCGATCGAGACAATACGATTCTGGCCAATGATGGCGACTTGGGCGATCCCGCACTCGTGCGAATTTTGCCTGGTGCCGCATGGGGAATCCGCGCACTTCGCGAAGCTGGATATTGCGTAGTGGTCGTCACTAATCAAGGCGGAGTTGCGCGCGGACTTTATAGCGAGAACGATGTCGATGCGGTTCATGCGCGCTGCGAAGAATTACTGACACGCGAAGCGGAATGGACGCGCTCCGAGCCACTCATCGCGAAGTGGATGTATTGCCCCTTTCATCCCAACGGGACCGTCGCTGAATATCGACGCGAACATCCATGGCGAAAACCTGCGCCTGGAATGTTGCTCGCGGCTGCAGTCGAACTTTCGATCGACCGCGCCAAGAGTTGGATGATCGGCGATCAAGAGCGAGATGTAGAAGCAGGTCGATCCGCAGGATGCCGCACAATTCTGATCACTCCCCCATCGCGTGTTGAAGCAGAAGTGCGCGCAACAAGCTGCGCGGATTTTGTAGAAGCAGACTTACTGCATGCGAGTCATCGCATTTTGCGCATGGATGGACGCGATGGCGCACCAATATGGGCGCAGACGAGTTTGACAAAATTGCTCGCTCTGTCAGGGCGACTTGCAGATGCGAACACAAGAAATGTGATTCAAGCGGCAGCGCACGCGCTTGCAGAACGCGAAGGAGTGCGCCTTGTGCGATTGACGGTCGACGAAGTTGGAGTCGACCTGGAAATCGTTGGCAGCGAAATCGTCGCACTTGGATTTGCAGCTGAATTGCGCAGGAATACCAATCATTGGGCGCAGTCTCATGGTGATTTGCCAATCTGGGTCAACGGATGAGAGAGACTTCGCAATCGATGTTTCCGATTCTTGCCAAAGATGCGCGCAACATTCTCGTCATCTTGCCTTCGTGGGTGGGCGATGCGTGTATGGCAACTCCAGTCCTTCGCCACCTTGCTCAACATCGAGCCGACGCGCGCATTGCCGTCTTCGGTCGCGCCAATCTGCGACCTCTGATGGACGGACTTCCGTGGGTCAACTCATTTCAAGCTGGTGCAATGCGAGGTGCGAAGGCAATCGGCGAAGTGCGCGGCATTCGCGCAGAGCGTTTCGACGCGGTTCTTCTGCTTCCCAATTCTTTTCGAAGCGCTGCCTTCACACGACTGTCTGGTATTGCGCACCGCGCAGGCACAGATCGTGATGGACGCGGGTGGTTGCTCAGTCACCGCTTCGCTCAAGAGAAATCACTTCAAAGCGCAGCGGCTGCATACGCATCACTTGCAAGTTGGTGGACGGGATCTCCGCTGACTGATCAACATATTGAACTCCGCGTTACCGAACAAGATCGAAGCGCTGCAGAAATTCTTCTGCCTGAACTTCCAGTGAAGTCACACGAAGCACATCGCGACTTGATCTTGCTCAATCCAGGTGCGAACCGAGAAGACAAACGATGGCCTGCAGATCACTTCGTGCAAGCTGCACGCGCGCTTTCGTTGGCGCGCCCTGCCGGCGATCCTCCGCGACCAATTGCCGTGAATGGCGGTCCATCTGAAGCTGCGCTGTGTGCAGAAATCGCCCAGAAATCAGGGGGAATCGACCTCTGCGCTCGCCGCGTGATGTTGGGATCACTCAAGGCGATTCTTCAGCGTACGGCGTTGCTTGTCACCAACGACACGGGGCCGCGCCATATTGCAGCCGCACTTGATACTCCAACGATCGCTCTCTTTGGGCCAACGGATTGTCGATGGACACCAACGAATTATCCACACGAAAGGCGTCTCATCTCAGAACCGTTCTTGACAGAAGACCGCATCGCTGATGATCACGCCACGCTGTGCGCAATTGAGCGAATTTCAGTTGGCGATGTGTTGCATGCTGCGCAGACGCTCGATCAATCACTCGTCACGCATGAACGAAGTAAGATTTCAACATGAACATTATGGCTGCTCCACTCTGGACTGTGATGATTGTCATTGGATTTGTCTGTGGCAGCATTCCATTTGGTCTGATCATCGGTCGCGCCAAAGGAATTGACATTCGTCAACATGGTTCGAAGAACATTGGCGCAACAAATGTTGGACGAGTGCTCGGTCGAAAATTTGGCCTGCTCTGTTTTTTCCTTGATGCACTCAAAGGAGCACTGCCTGTTCTTGGTGTTTGGTGGTTTCTTGCTCGACAACATCCAGAACAAACAAATATTGTTGGCGTGTTGATGCCACTCGTTGGAGTTGCCGCAATTCTTGGCCATGTCTTTTCGCCGTGGGTTGGATTTCGCGGTGGCAAGGGAGTCGCCACCAGTTTTGGGGCACTGCTTTCAATGTGGCCGCTGATGACATTCCCCGCTCTCGGCGCGTTGCTCGTCTGGATCATCGTGCTGAAAATCTTTCGCTTCGTATCGCTTGCATCTATTTGCGCTGCAATCTCCCTGCCTTTGCTCTTGATCGCTCGAGTGAAAATGATCGCAGCAGAACCACCAATTGCCGTCGATTCCTATTTGCCACTGCTACTCGCCGTCACAACTCTCGCTTTATTAGTTGTCTGGAAGCACCGAACGAACATCACTCGATTGCGATCTGGAACCGAACCTCGTATTGGCGCCACGAAACCCACAGAGCCATCCTCCGCTACTCTGCGATCATGACCTCCGATTCGGCGAGTCACGGATACCGATCACCGCTTGAAACCCGCAATGCATCAGCGGCGATGCGTTCCATTTGGAGCGATCACCACCGCTTCACGACATGGCGCCGCGTCTGGCTTGCGCTGGCTCAAGCGCAAATGGAATTGTCACTCGGCCCAACTGCGGAACAAGTCGAATCGATTCGACGCGTTCTTGATTCTGTCGACCTCGATGCTGCGGCCAAGCACGAACAACGACTGCGTCACGATGTGATGGCGCACGTCCATGCGCTGGGAGATCAAGCTGTCGCGGCCCGCGCGATCCTTCATCTCGGTGCGACAAGTCAGGATGTTGTTTGTAATGCCGATGCAATTCTGCAACGCGAAGCACTCTCTCTGATCGCCACTCGCCTTGCGCGAGTGATCGATCGACTTGGCGCATTCGCACAGAAGTGGCGCGAACTTCCAGTCTTGGGATTCACCCATTACCAACCTGCTCAACCTCTCACGATGGGTCGGCGCGCAACGCTGTGGGCGCAAGAATTTGTCATCGCACTCGATGAGATTGAAATGCGTCGAGACGCGCTCAAACTTCGTGGACTGCGCGGAGCAACTGGCACTCAAGCATCTTTCTTAACGCTGTGCGGCGGAGATCCAAAGCGTGTTGATCAACTTGAACGCAGATTTGCAGAGATTTTCTGGGGAAATGCCAACTCGCTGTGGCCAATGACAAGCCAGACATATCCGCGAATTTGGGACGCACAAATGCTCTCATCGTTGGCGATTGGAGCGTGCGCTGTTCATAAATGCGCGAATGACATTCGCCTTCTCTGCAATTTGCGCGAAGTCGACGAGCCATTCGAATCCGAGCAAATCGGATCGAGTGCGATGCCATACAAAAGAAATCCAATGCGCTGCGAACGTGCAACAGGACTCGCTCGTTTCGTGATCTCGCTGACGCACAACGCGTATGACACTGCAAGCACACAGTGGCTCGAACGAACACTCGACGATTCTTCCAACCGTCGTCTTTCAATTCCAGAATCATTTCTTGCTCTCGATGGGGCTTTGGAAGTGATGGCAAATGTTGCTGGCGGATTGGTGGTCTATCCCGGACAATGCACCGCTCGACTCGATGCCGAACTTCCATTCATGGCGACCGAAGAAATTCTTCTCGCCGCAGTTGCGCGGGGCGTGGACCGCCAAGAAGCGCATGAATCGCTGCGTCAACATTCGCAAGCTGCTGCACAGCGCATCAAAGGCGATGGCGCTCCCAACGATCTCCTCTCACGGCTCGCTGGCGATCCACACTTCAAGGCGATTGACTTTCAGTCGCTCATCAGCGCGAAGCGATTCGTGGGTCGTTCCACAGAACAAGCAGACTCGTTCCTGCGAGATTCCATCGAACCGATTCGAGCGCGATATGCAAAGGCTCTGCACGAAGAGCCCGAACTTCGCGTTTGATTCCGCCAAGCCCAAATGCCGATCCCCCGCCTGCATCCCGATTCAACCGCGCTCTTGGTGATCGACATTCAAGATCGCTTGATGCCGACAATTCACAATGCTGATTTGCTCGTTGCAAGATGCAGATCTCTGATTTCTGGGGCGGCGTTACTGAAGATGCCAATCATTGTCACGGAGCAATATGTAAAGGGTCTCGGCCATACCTTTGCTCCGATTGCTGAAGTGCTTCCTGCGGGAACGCCCGTAGTGGAAAAACTTTGCTTCACAGCGCTCACAAGCGAAGTGCGCATGCACCTTCAGTCGCTAGCTCGTCCAAATCTGCTCATCTGCGGAATCGAAGCGCATGTTTGTGTTTTGCAAACTGTTCTTGACTGCTGCTCCTTCGGGATTCAAACATTTCATGCGACGGATGCGATTTCTTCCGGCCAGTCTGATCAAATCGAACCCGCATTTCGGCGTATGGAACGCGCTGGCAGTATTCCCACGGGTGTTGTTTCTGCGCTCTATGAAATGATGGGTACGTGCGAACACCCCGCTTTTCGAGCAATGTTGCCACTTGCGAAAACGGTTGTCTCGATTCCGCAGAAATAGCGAAGATTGTTGCGCGGGCCACTACAACGCAAAAAGAAAAAACTCAGCTGATAAAAATCAGCAGAAAAACGGCATGCTTGACATCAAAGCGTCAAAACGCCATTTGCGGCGTTCGGCGCAGCATCAAATCAAGCCTTTGGTGGTTCTTCACGCCCAGCAAGGATCGCAGCGCGAACCTCTTGAGCGACAGAACGCACTTCTTGCATGTGCTTTCGTGCACGCGTTCCCGCGGCTCGATTGCCCCCAGCGGCCTTTTCGATGTCCTCACGTGCCCCATTGAGAACCGCTAGAAGTTTTTCATAACTTTGCATGATCATTGGTTCAGACCTCCTTAGTAGGTCGAAAGTGTAGCAAATTGCTATCTTCCCGTCACTCTCTCTCCCTCACCCAAATTTACCCTAGCAAAATATGGCCGCAACCCTCCTCTTTCCACTTGACCAAATCGACCGTTCCCACACTCTGTGTGACAAGGCGGAAATCGATCGATATCTGCCTCAGAGCGGCCACATGCGGATGATTGACCGAGTGATTTGGGTCTCGGAACTTGGGACTTCTGCATTTGGCGAACGCATCATTCGCGATGATGAATTCTGGGTCGAAGGGCACATTCCTGGCAGACCAATTTTCCCTGGGGTGCTGATGATCGAAGCCGCCGCCCAACTTTGCAGTATCGCCCATACGCGTCTTGGCCGGACGTCGGGCTTTCTTGGCTTCACGCGCTGCGATGATGTCGTCTTCCGCGGACAAGTCGTTCCTGGCGATCATTTTTATCTCCTCTCGAAAGAAGTTTCGTACAACGTTCGCCGCTTCGTCAGTCAGACGCAAGGCATCGTCAATGACAAACTCGTCTTCGAAGCGACCATCACCGGAATGGCGATCTAAACTCGAGGAGTGACCGTGCTCGACCCTTTTCTCGTTCAGCCAATTTTTCGCAATCGCGTGTGGGGTGGCGACCGACTTGGTCCATGGCTCACACCGACTTCAACATCGAGTGATCCATATCAGCAATGTCGCTCGCGCAGCGCTGTGGGAGAAGCGTGGCTTATTGCAGATCTTCCTGCAACAATTCTCGATGGTCGAACTGCAATTGCAAGCGGAGAAGATGCGGGGCTGACACTGCACGACCTCATGCAGAATCCTGTGCAGCGGCGCGCGCTCATGGGTCGTGCACTTTCTCAGGGCGGCTTGGAAACCGCTGGATTTCCTTTGCTTTTGAAGATTCTCGATGCTGGACAAAACCTCTCGGTGCAAGTGCATCCAGACTTGAATTACAGCACGCTCCATCCGCACTCTCATATGAAAAGTGAAATGTGGTTTGTGCTCGATGCAAATCCTGGTGCGCTTCTTTATCGCGGCATTCGCCCCGATATCACTCGCGCGCAGTGCGAGCGACATATTCAACAAGACACGCTTCTTGAAATCATGATCACGCACCCCGCGCGACGAGGCGATTGTTTCTGGCTGCCCTCTGGCATCTGTCACGCGCTTGGCGCAGGAGTGCTTGTTGCAGAAGTGCAAACTCCAAGTGACACAACATTTCGAATGTGGGATTGGGGTCGCAATGATCCTGCGCGGCCACTCGATCTTGCTGCAGCGATGGAATGTTTGCTCCTTGGCGAAGAACAA
Organism: Singulisphaera sp. GP187; assembly: GCA_945896765.1. Classification (GTDB taxonomy): domain Bacteria; phylum Planctomycetota; class Phycisphaerae; order Phycisphaerales; family SM1A02; genus F1-60-MAGs104. Next base: position 4,882 of record CAMDEL010000004.1, on the reverse strand, counting down.
AATCTTGCCAACCTCGACCGCGCGCGAACGCCGAATGTTGTTCACTCGGATTCGATCGCGATCGAAGGGCTCGTGCGCACTGAGTGGTTCGATGTTGAAAGATGGAGCGTGAAATCAAACACTCCCCTGCGACATGACTGCATCGGCGTGCCGGTGGTTTGGACCATCCTTGATGGGCAATTTCACGCCGATTCACTACCGCATCCCCTGCACCGTGGATCTACGCTCATTCTGCCTGCGAATCACAGCGGATTGCAGGGTCGAGCCGGCACAGAAGGGACAGAGATTCTGGTCACAACGCTGCCAGACCCGCTCAAATCGAGCACAGAATTCGGCGGAGTTCGCATCGCTTGAGTCGTGGACGATTTCGCTCCCACTCGCTATTCTTGCGCTCCTCCAAATTCGTCAACAACAGAGAAAATAATGGCAACAACAGGCACAATTACTCAAGTCATCGGATCCACCTTCGACGTTCAATACCCCGAGGACTCGCTCCCCGAGATCTATAACGCAGTTCAGGTTGATTTCAACTTTCGCGGAGTCAAGACTGTCCTCATGGGAGAAGTCGCAAAGCATCTCGGCGGCGGCGTCGTGCGCTGCGTTGCTCTTGCCTCGACTGACGGAATTCGCAGAGGCGATTCCTGCGTCGACACAGGATCACCAATCAAGGTTCCCGTTGGCGAACAAGTGCTTGGTCGAGTTTTCAATTTGCTTGGAAAAGTTATTGATGAACGCGGTCCAATTGGCGAAACGAATTTTGCGCCGATCCACAGAGAGCCGCCAAAGTTTGTTGACTTGAATCCAAAGACTGAAGTTCTGCCAACAGGCATCAAGGTCATCGATCTTTTGTGCCCGTTCGTCCGCGGTGGAAAGATCGGTCTCTTCGGTGGTGCAGGCGTCGGCAAGACCGTCGTCATTCAAGAGATGATTGCTCGCGTTGCAAGAAACTTCGGTGGTTACTCCGTCTTCGCAGGCGTCGGCGAGCGAACACGCGAAGGAAACGATTTGTGGCTTGAAATGCAGGAAGCGGAATACACCGATGCAACCGGCAAGAAATGCCACGTGTTGGACAAAGTCGCAATGGTCTTCGGGCAGATGAATGAGCCGCCAGGCGCACGACTTCGCGTCGCACTCAGCGCACTGACAATGGCCGAAAATTTCCGCGACGAGAGTGGAAAAGAAACACTCTTCTTCGTCGACAACGTTTTCCGTTTCACGCAAGCAGGATCTGAAGTTTCCGCACTCTTGGGTCGTATGCCAAGTGCCGTGGGATATCAGCCAACACTTTCGAGCGAGATGGGACAGTTGCAGGAACGAATCACATCGACAAACAAGGGCGCAATCACTTCAGTGCAGGCGATTTATGTTCCTGCAGACGATTTGACCGACCCTGCGCCTGCGACAACTTTCAGCCATCTTGACGCATTCATCGTGCTCGAGCGCAAGATTGCAGAGAAGGGAATCTATCCCGCTGTCGATCCGCTCGCTTCCACCAGTCGCATTCTCGATCCGCAAGTTGTCGGTGAACGACAGTACAAAGTTGCGCGACGCGTGCAGGGAATCTTGCAGCGTTACAAGGATCTTCAGGACATCATCGCGATTCTCGGCGTCGACGAACTTTCCGAAGAGGACAAGTTGGCAGTATCGCGCGCGCGCAAGATCGAGCGCTTCCTTTCGCAGCCGTTCTATGTCGGAGAAGTCTTCACTGGACGTCCAGGCGTGACTTGCTCGCTCGAGGACACTATTGATAGTTTCGAACGACTTTGCAACGGCGAAGGTGATGACCTTCCCGAGAGTGCGTTCATGTATGTCGGCAATCTCGAAGATGCGCGCAAGAAGGCGGCGAAGATGGCTGCGTCGGTCTGATTGGCTTCGCAGCGACGGATTCCGCTGCGAAGATGCAGACGCGCTTCGCAGCGACAGATTCCGCTGCGAAGATGCAGACCGCGCTTCGCAGCGACGGATTCCGCTGCGAAGATGCAGACGGGCTTCGCAGCGACGGATTCCGCTGCGAAGATGCAGACGTGCGTTGTGCAGCGACGGATTCCGCTAAAAATAAATATGTTTATTGATCCCAAGCTGGCTTCTGCCAGCTTGTGGTTTTTCCATCGCCATCAAAGAAAATAACCCAGACTCGGTCCGACGGCGGTTGATCTTTGAACATCGCATTGGAAGACAAAGTGGAAAGATTGTCGCCGTATTGCCATGAAGCCTGACCAACCACTTGGCCGCTCTTGTTCAGCTGAGGAGCAGAGCGCGAAGATGGCTCTCCCAAAAGCGAAATGACTTCAGACTCGCTCATCCCCTTGTGCAATTGTTCAAACTTCCCTGCTTCGGGAATCTGGCACGCAGTCAGGATGAAGGCGAGGCCGCAAAGAATTGTGCGTTGAATCATTTGGACAAAGAATAACGATTTTCAGTCGATTGCCGTCAAGAGCAATTCAAGCCACAATGCACGGTCCATGAAAGACCACGCCCATATCGCCATTGATGCACTCGTCGAGAAATTTGGATCTGCGGAGCGAACGCGCATCGAACGCGGAGTGGCGCAAGTCGCCGCCCGTTGGCAAACAATTGACGGCGACGAAGCGGCATTCACGGAATTTTGCCTCGATCGATTTGTGCTCAAAGGTGCGGACTTGGTGCGACTGCTCGCACGCATCGAAGGTGCGCTTGAACAGATCAATGGGCACTTGTACGAAATGCATCGCACGCTGCGCCGACATAGCGACTTAGCTGGCGATGAATTCCCTGGCATCGATGACATGTTGGCAACGTTCGATCCTGCACCAGATTTATCAGAACAGTTTTACCGACAGCAATTGGCGTTTGTTGCACTGCTCAATTTCGAGCGCGCCAATCTGGATTCAATGCTCAAGTCTGGCTCGAAATGGGATACGGACCAATGGGCTTCTGTCAGAGTTGCGCAAGCATTCGGTGCACGCATACCAAAGGAGCTCTCTGAAAAAGCGCGCAAGATTGGCCACGTAGCATCGCAGTGGGTTTCGCACTTTCATATTCCAGTTGGAACATTGGTTGATTCGACGGGTAAGCGTTGGTTTGCGGAAGATCGCGCGCTGCTTACGCACTGGCTGGTGCGCGAGGAAATCAAGGCGCAATACAACAATCCAGAGGGACTCCCCCGCCAACGTGCGCTTGCAGGAGTGATGGCACGAGCGATCGATGGCGGCGTTCCTAAGTCGGTGATGGATCGCACATCGAAAGGTGATTGGAATTCACAGAGCAACACGATCGGTGAAATCGCAGTGAAGGCCGACGAGACGATGGGGCTTGCTCGATATGAGCGGTGGATCGAACAGTTCAATCTCGCACGCGAATTTGATGCGCACTATCCAGATCACCCAACTGCGATCGCGCGCAAGTTCGAACTCGCACGCGAAATGTCCGAGAAAGATGTCGAGCGACTATTGACCGACTTGCTCGATCATCCGATGCGAAAAGATCTCGCGGGATTTTTGCGTAAGCGTCTCGGGCGAGATCTTGAACCATTTGATATCTACTTTGACGACATCGCCGAATCGCGACCTGCATCGGAAATGGATGCAGCAGTTGCCGCACGTTTTCCAGACGAGAAGGCTTTCCAAGCAGCGCTTCCGCAAGTGCTGCGCGACCTTGGATATTGCGCGAAAGATGCAGACTTCTTGGGAACGCGCATCACAGTGGAAATTGCCAAGGGATCGGGTCATGCGATGCGACCGCTGCTGACTGAATATGGCGCGTGGTTGCGGACGAGTCGACTGAAGGATCAACTCGGGTGGGATGGCTTTGATACTGCGATGCACGAACTTGGTCACAATCTCGAGCAACTCTGCTCGACATACTTTGCGCCGCGACCTGCGCTGCGCAATGTTCCAAACACGGCGTGCACAGAGGCGTTTGCGTTTCTCTATCAATCACTTGGCAAGCGCGTGCTTGGGATCGAAGCGACCGATGGTGCCGACCGCGCATTTGCAATCGATAGTGTGCAGACGATGCTTGCTGCGTGCCAAATTGCTGGGCCGAGTCTGCTTGAACTTCAAGTCTGGCGATGGCTGTATGCAAACCCAACTGCAACGGCGGAGCAACTGCGAACAGAAGTTCTCGCGATTGCTGATCGACTTTGGAAGCGGTTCTATGAGCGCGATTTCGGCGCAGACCCATATCGATTGCTCGCGGCGTATCAACACATGATCGGACATCCGCTGTACTTGGCGGATTACACACTTGGTCATGTGATGAGTCACCAGATTCGATCGTTCATGCGAACCAAAGATATTGCAACGGAAACTCGCCGCATCACTTCCATCGGACGCTTGACGCCCGAGTTATGGATGCAGCGCGCAGTTGGCAACGGTGTCTCGGCGAAGGCTCTCTGCGAAGACGCGGCGGGGTCGCTCACTCGCGCCTAAAAAGACACGAGACGCCCATTTCAAGGGTGTGCCGAGGGCGTGGCTAGCAGTTTGCGAAAGCTTTACGCGCTGAAACTGGAACCGCAACCACACGATGTCGTGGCATTTGGATTGTTGAATACAAATCCGCGTCCCATGATTTCATCTTTGAAGTCGATCGTTGTTCCGTTGAGATAGAGGTACGACTTTGGATCGCACACAACTCTCACCGTGAATGGTTCGCCAGCAGATTCTGCGACAGCCGTTGCGACAGCAACCGAGCCTGCGCCTTCGTTTGCGCCTGCCTTCGCTGCCCGACGCCCATAAGAATATGACCAGCACTCGTCAGAATCTTTCTGGACTTCGGTGAGATCAAGGATGTAAGAAAAACCAGAGCAACCTCCACCCTTCACGCCGACTCGTAAGCAGATTTTTCCTGCGTCGAGTCCTTGCTGTTGGATGATGGTGTCGATTTCGCGAGCGGCGGTTTCAGT
>CAMDEL010000003.1 GCA_945896765.1 Singulisphaera sp. GP187 | reverse complement strand
GTACATCAACACTAAGGAGATTCTGCAAATGCGCTCAACTGCTTTACTTGCCATGACCGGCCAATCCATCTGGCTCGACAACATCACTCGAAAATTGCTCGACTCTGGTCAGTTGGCAACTTGGATCAAAGATCTTTCCGTGGTTGGCCTGACATCCAACCCATCGATTTTTGAGAAGGCAATTGTTGGCAGCAGCGATTATGACGCGCAGATTCGTCCATTGATGTCCAAGGGAATGAAGTCTGAGCAGATTTTCTTCGAATGCGCGATCTCAGATCTGATCCGAGCATGTGATCTCTTCAAACCTATTTACGACCGCACTGGCGGAATCGATGGATGGGTTTCGCTCGAAGTTTCTCCACTCTTGGCCAACGACACGAAGGCAACGGTTGCACAAGCGCGCGACCTGCATGCGCGGGCGAAGCGTCCAAACTTGTTCATCAAAGTTCCAGGAACTCCAGAAGGAATTCCTGCGATTGTAGATTTGATCGCAGACGGAATCTCGGTCAATGTCACGCTGCTCTTTTCCAAAGCGCACTTCGATGCTGCGTCAGATGCTTATCTGCGTGGTCTTGAAAGACGTGCTGCTGCGGGACTGCCACTTGGCGATGTGTCGAGCGTCGCAAGTCTTTTCGTTTCACGATGGGATCGCAAGACCGCGCCAAAGTTGCCTGCGGAATTGAAAAATACTGTTGGAATCGCAGTGAGCCGTCAGTGCTACAACGCATACTGCGCGCTCTATGCATCCGATCGATGGCTTGCCCTCGAAGCGAAAGGCGCGAGACCTCAACGCTTGCTTTATGCAAGCACAAGTACGAAAGATCCAGCGCTTCCACAGACTTTGTATGTTGAAGGTCTTGCTTCGCCTCGCACGGTCAACACAATGCCAGAGGAAACGCTCATTGCTCTCAGCAAGGGCGCAGCGATCAAGAATGTACTTGCACCAGGTGATACTTCGTGGCAGAACACGCTCGATGCGGTGAAGAAAGCTGGCGTCGACTTGGATGCATGTGGCAAGGAACTTCAGATCGAAGGTCGCGATTCGTTCGACGCAAGTTGGAACGAACTCATTGCGAAGATCGAAGCTAAGGCCACAGTCTTGGCCAAGTAATTTAAGAAAAACTGATCTAAGAAAACAGTTTCGCTTTTTTCGCGCGGGTTAGTTCGACCATGACGAAAGCAAGTGTGTCATGTCGGAACCATTGACGGTTCCGTCCTGATTGATATCTGCATTCGCACTATTCGTACCCCATGCTGACAAGAGCGCTGTCAAATCTGGACCACCAACGCTGCCATCCCTATTGATGTCTGCACGGTTGATGGTGCCGCCTTTACTGAGTGCGCTCGCAGGGATGAGAGCCTTCGAAGTATTTGGCCCAGACCACGAGACGAGTAAACCTGCGCCGCCACCGTTTTCGAAGAATTCGACACGCACAGCATGCTTGCCAGGGGCAAGATCGACGGTCCCACTTTTTTCAACCATCCCATGCAGTCCATCGTTGGACACAATTTGAGTTGTTCCAATGAGCAGCCGCGATCCGTCATCCGAATTCGTATAGAGCGTCCATGTTCCCGCAGTAGGAACATTCAGCCAACCAGTGAAGGCAGCGCCGACTTCATCTGCTCGATTGCTTGACGCAAAGTTTCCGTTTGTGCTATCGAAATTCATTTGTGCAACGCTGGTTGTGCTATATGGAGTGAGCGCATTAAAATTTGGAAGGAGAGCAGGTGCGCTCAGGATGTAGTACTGAGTCGCCATTCCTGGCGTGTCACCAGTTGGATTTTCAGGCAAACGCATTGGTGTGAGATCGATGGTCACAGTTGCAGTTGCTTGAGTGCCGCTTAATTCTGCAATTGTGTAATTGAAAGTAACAGTGGTTGCAGCAAGGTTTGGAGAAGTGAAACGCACAATGTTTCGCCCGCTTGGTCCAGCGCCAACAACGATCATCGCCGAGCAACCTTGACCAGGCTGAGTGATTCCAAGCAATGTAATAGTTTCGCAATTGAATTTCACGTCGTTGCCCATCACGTCGATATCAATTGTGGTTCCAGGAACTGCGCTCATACGTTCAGGTACGGCCATCGCGGGTTGCGCTGCAGCAGAGAAAGGGCATGCAGCAGATTGCAAATACGCCTGAATCGATCCAACATTGAGCGCGTGAAAATACAAATTCATATTCGCCATGCCGCCTGGGCAGATATGGCAATAACTCATGATCGTTCCAAGATCATTCGTCGCTGCGGAACAATCTTGCGGACTCGATCCGCAACCATCTGCTGGTGGCGTGTAGTTATGAGTATGGGGCGCACCATAGTTGTGGCCAAGTTCGTGAGCGACCACCATGATGTCCCAGTTCGAATTGTTGTTGTCGAGCAAGGGATATGGGAAAGAACCGGCAAGATTGGCAGAAACGGAGTACGCATATGAACCACATCCCGAGTTCAGCCACGCAACTCCTCCGCCAAGTCCACGACCAGAAAGTAATGCCGCAGATTCACGTGGTGATGTCTCGGGTTGGGCTTCCCAGAAGTCGCGAAATTCTGTGAGCTGATTTGAGGTGCTTGTCGCATTCCAAGGGTCAGTGCCATTCGCCCAGAGTCGCAACGATGCCATGCCTGGTCGCAAATTTGTATCGCGAGGATAAATATCCGAAAGCGCCGCAAAGAGTGTTCCGACATATCCAATCGCAGCTGCTTGATTGTTTGCAAAGAGTGCAAGAAACTCAACATCCGTATCGATTGCAATTCGCGATTGCCAACAGGGCTGCATCGAATCAGCAATGCCACCTTCGGATCCAGCACCTGCAATCGAATCAGGTGGCTGAAGCGCTTCGCAAGTCCACTTAGGAAGATCAAATGTTCCTGGCGGCACATCATCCATTCCATAGGAGACGATCGGTCCATTGCCACCTGTGCGTTCGTTGGACACAATCCATGTCTTTCCATTTGCCTGAACATATCCAACAAGAAAACCATCGCCGCGCGAAAGCAGCACGCGAGACTCTGGATCATTGAGAAGTGATCCGACATAGCAGTCGATCGCTGGAATTGCGATTGGAGTTTCGATGACCACGCCATTTGCTGCGATCGTTGCGCCAACGATTCGCGGATCATTCTCAAATGGATCGGCTCGATGCACAACCAAAGAATGAGTTTGGGATGGTCCAAATGGAACGGATTCGATCAGCACATCACGATGAGCACTGAGTACTTTCCATTTGGACTCATCGATCGTTATCGCAGTGACAGATTCACGAAGATGCTTTGGAATGAGTGTCTGATCTTGACTGCGCACCAGTGGCGAATCGACTCGAACCACCGCGCGAATTTCGATTGCTGCGGGATCATTCGGCTGGATCTGCGCAGCTGACGAAGCAGCAGAGACGACGGTCAATTGAACAAACAAAAGTGAAAGTGATCGAAGAATATTTTTATTCATGGAAGTATGTTTGATTGAGGTAATTAGAACACGAAAAACCTGAAATCCAAATCAAATCTTCAAGAATCAGAAATCGCAAGTCGGCAGAATGCTTCTATGCCTGTTGAAATTGCATCATCGTTGAAATTGAAAGATGGATGGTGCAAGGCTGGCATGCTTGGGCGACTTGGATCTTGTATTCCAAGCAGAAAGAAACTTGCGGGAATCTGTTTGCCATAAAAGGCGAAATCTTCTCCGCCCATGAATGGGTTTTCCATTTCAACAAGTTGAGCTGCAGGAATCTGAAGCGCAGCACGTCGGACTGCATCCGTCGCAGTGGGGTGATTCACAGTTGGTGGGCATCCAGCAGAAATTTTTACGTCCGCAGTGCAACCGTGCATTCTTGCAGCGTGATCGACAATTTCTTCGATTCGCTTGATCGTGTTCGCACGGACCTGTTCGTTGAGTGTCCGAATCGTTCCTTCAAGCGCCCCATCTTGAGGAATGACATTGAACGCATGTCCTGCCATGACGACACAGACAGAGACAACCACTGCGTCGTTGGGATCTGTGTTTCGACTGACGACCGTTTGGAGCGCAGTGATAATTGCGGCCATGGCGATCACTGGGTCATGTGATAAATGCGGCCATGCGGCGTGAGAACCGCGTCCATGCACAGTGATCGAAAAGTAATCTGTCGAAGCGAGAAGTGGTCCATTTCGAACTCCGACCGAATTCACTGCAAGCCACGGCCAACAATGCAATCCGTATATCTCACTGATCGAAGGACCGAGCAGGCCAGTCAAGCAACCATCGGCGATCATGCGTGTTGCTCCGCCGAGATTTTCTTCTGCAGGTTGAAAGAGCAGAGTGACTGGGCGGGGCAAAGGCGCGATCTTCGCCAACTTTGCCAGCACACGAGCGACACCTATAAGTATTGTGGTATGTCCGTCGTGACCACAGGCATGCATGATTCCAGGGGATTGTGATGAGTATGAAAGTCCCGTCTCTTCGATGATCGGAAGCGCATCAATATCAGCTCGCAACCCAATCGACTTATCGCCTACGCCAGGGAGTTGTGCGATCACTCCCGTTCCTCCGCCCAATCCACTTTGGAATTTTATCCCCGCAGAATGCAATTCACGCTGAATCACTTTCGAAGTTCTTGTTTCATTCAGTCCAATTTCTGGATGCGTGTGCAAATCGTGACGAATTGCGATGAGACTTGGAAGTTCGTTCTGAATCAGTTGCGAAAGTTGTGCGCTGTGAGTCATTCAAAGAAGGTTAGCGCACGCTCTCGCTTTGGGATTCTCAAGCCCAACAAGCGCATCAATCTCGCAGAGGCCCCAGTCCTGCTGATTTTCGGCCTGCATTCAACTTGGCGGCCGCGAATTTGTCTTGTCGAATCAATCGAGTCAACTGACTCATCGAAACTCCCAGAGTTGCGGCAGCTGCGGAGACATCAAAATTCAAAGCAGTGACCAAATCGAGAGCTTCAGCAAGAACCACTGCGTAGTCCCAGTGATCAATACTGACTTGAATTTTTCGATCCCGGCGTCGGCTTTCCCAAAGCGCGCTGGGTTGATGTTCCGCGGTGACTTCGATTGTTCGCACCAGAACTGCGAGTCGAATACGAAGACGGCGAATCGCAACACGACGATTTTCAACTTGACTGCGACGCTCGGTTCCTTGTGCATCTACTTTCGTTGGATTATGCGTGACGAAAACTGCAGTCTCGACTCGATTGCGATGCTGACCTCCTGGACCCGAGACGCGTCCAGTCTTCAATTCGCATTGCCGTACAAGTTGCTCTTCATCAAGAGAAACAGGATGTCGTCCCGAAATAAAAATCGAATCAGATGCAGAAGGGAGATCGCTCAACTGCTTCGTCTCCGAGCTCCACGATCGCCCCGAGCGATTTCTGAGAGCGGATGTGCAGCGAGATCCCATCCATCGCATTCCCCGCGAGCGATTCTCAATGCTCCTGCGCCAGCGATCATCGCGGCATTATCTGTGCACCATCGAAGATCGGCGATTCGAAGTGTGACGCTGCGCTGTGCACATACGATGGCAGCTTCGCGTCGCAAAAGAGAATTTGCAGCGACACCGCCTCCAATCAAACAAGAGGGTGAGGCATGCTCATCAAGTGCGAGCGATAAATTGCGAATGATTTGCGCGACGACAACCTTGCGAAATGACGCAGCCAAATCTGCGGATTTCACGGCGTGCTGCGGATCTCTCGCGGCAAGCGCAAGCGCAGTCTTGATTCCGCTGAAAGAAAAATCTCCTTTGTCGAGTCTTGTCATCGGCAGCGCAATCGCAGCAGCATCGCCAGTTTCGGCAAGCGCATCAAGTTTCGCACCTCCTGGGTATCCGAGTTCCAATATGGACGCTGCCTTATCGAATGCTTCGCCAGCGGCGTCATCGATTGTCGCGCCAATCAATTGCGCTTCCAGTGGAGAGCGCATAAGAAACAGGCTCGTATGTCCACCCGATGCGACAAGTCCAATCGCCGGCCACTCAAGCGCAACTTGATCGAGCAAGCCTGCGACAAGATGCGCCATCACATGATCGACTCCAACAAAAGGAATGTCGAGCGACCATGCGAATGCTTTCGCTGTGCTCGTTCCAACAAGTAACGACCCGATCAATCCAGGGCGATGACCTGCGGCGACACCATTTATTTCTTTTGTCGTTATGCCGGCATCGGCGCACGCGCCTCGAATGACGGGGATGATTCTGTCCAAGTGTGCACGACTGGCGATTTCAGGAACAACCCCCCGATATTCCGCATGTAAATCATCTTGTCCAGTTGTGCGGCATGAAAGAACCCGCAGTTGATCATTCTCAATACTCACAAGCGCCGCGGACGTTTCGTCACAACTGCTTTCGATACCAAGGATGATTCGTGGCGGCATATGTGTCAGAGTATCGCCGTTCATGCGTAGACTTGCTGAACTATGGAGACAGGTCTGCGAAGCGCATCAATTCAGGCGGAGCGAGCTATTTTGGCTGCGGTCATCCTGAGTTCGGATGATGTAGCGCTGAATAATCCCGATCCACTCAGCGAACTTCGAGCACTGGCCGAGACAGCGGGGGTGCAGACCGTTGGGCAACTGATCCAGAATCGCCACGGTATGGATGGAAGAACATGTCTGGGTAAAGGCAAGATTCAGGAATTGAACGCAGCGGTCAAAGAACTGCGTGCGGGAGTTGTCGTGTTCGATCACGATCTCAGTCCGAGTCAACTTCGGAATATTGAAAAAGAACTTTGCTGCAAGGTGATTGATCGAAGCGAATTGATCTTGGATATTTTTGCCAATCGAGCAACATCCCGCGCGGCACAATTACAAGTCGAGATCGCACAACTTGAATACACCGCACCGCGATTGCGTGCGATGTGGTCGCACTTGGGACAAGTCACCGGCGGATCGCCGATGGGAGTTGGAACGCGCGGTCCAGGTGAACAACAACTCGAAATCGATCGCCGTCTTGTTTCACGGCGCATTGTCGCTCTGAAGCGCGAACTTTCGGAAGTGCAAGCGCGAAAGACGCGCGAAGTTCAGACTCGCCGAGCAGAGCATTTCACAGTTGGAATTGTGGGTTATACGAATGCAGGAAAGAGCACGCTCTTTAATGCGCTGACAAATGGCGGCGCATTCGCAAATGACCAACTTTTCGCGACGCTCCAAACTCGAACTGAGGCTTGGAATCTTGGTGGTGGCAATATTGTGATGCTCTCCGACACAGTCGGATTCATTCAGCGACTTCCGCATCATCTTGTCGCGAGTTTTCGTGCGACACTCGAAGAGACTGTGCATTCCCATTTGTTATTGCTGATCGTCGATGCGGCAGATCCAAATGCGCATGCACAACTTGCGACTGTTCGTGAAGTTCTCGACGGGATTGGCGCAAAGAATCAGCCGCGTTTGGTTGTTCTGAACAAGATTGACAAGATGGGCGCAGCAGTCGGTCCCATTGGAGAGCGACCGCCATCTCTCGAAGAATGGCGCAAGAAAGAACCAACTGCCATCGCCGTTTCTGCGCTGACCTCGGCAGGATTCGATGAACTTCGCAAGATGGTTCGCGGGAATTTGCTTGGCGAAATGCGTGAGGCGGTTCTTCGAATTCCGCTTCGTGATGGTCGCGCAGTCGATTTTCTGGAGTCTCGTGCGACCGTCACCAATCGTGATTATGACGAAACAAATTGCATCATCACTGTCACTTTAGGGCGGCGGCATATTGAGCAACTCATTGCGATGGGGTCTCGATTCACCGTGAATGATTTGCCGGTTCACGAAGGTCTTCTTGCGCTTTGGCCACCTCCGAAAGAGAGATTCGTCGAGCGTATTCCGCCGCATGAACGACTCGTCGGCGATGGCGCGTAGTTTTCTTTAGCGGTTTGTGGGCAGGACTTGTCGAAAAAGTTCGGCGCATGCGCCGCGAACGACGGGGGTGACTCCAATTCGAATCCATGCGGCCGAATCATCGCGAACAGAGTCGAGTGATGCCCACACTGCAATTCGACTGAGAGTGCCGCTTGCACAACCTGCCTTTCCTGCGCCGGACCAGAACCCATCATCTGCATTGCCCAAAGCAACGCGCTCTCCGCGTCGTGGATATTCATCCCATCGTTCGACTGGTGTGCCTAGAAGTGCCTGAGAGAAAATCCATTTTGCAGATTTGGGGCCGAAGACAACAATAATGTTTTCTCCACCCGCAAGAAATTGATCGCGCGCTTTACGCAGAAGTCGGCGCACGCGATCGACTGCAAGTCGATGATCATCGGTGATACCGCTGGTCAATGAGACACCACCTGTATCACGCGGTGAACGCACTCGACATCTTCCGCGAATTTCACCGCTTCGACTTCGCACGACGCATTCATCTCCAACTGCCGCACGGCCAAGAAAATTTCTCATCGCATCTGCAGTTATTCGCAGTGCGCTTGAACTCAATCCATTTTTCCACTCGACTTCAATCAATAGTCGGCGATCGACATTCTCTAGAGATCGAATCGCAGATGGAATGCGCGGCGACCGTGGTTGAGTCAGATCATCGTCTGCGTCCATGCACTTCACGTGCAAGTGCAAAACGAGCGATCCTCGGACTGCGACAAGATCGCAGGATCGACCTGCTTGCGTGGGGATTTCGCTGCGCACGGTGAAGCCCTCAGCACTGAGTCGCTTTGCAAGCAACACTTCACGAAGCAGTGATGTGTGCAGTCTTGAATTGGGTATCGAGCGAGTCAATCGCTTGGACATTTGCCCCATTCCTGCAGCGGCGGGGGACTTGAGCCAACTTTGGGCGTTCTTTGAAAGCGTATTGATTCGCAGATTCATAAGTTTTTATGTCGGAATCGAGTGTATTCGCCAAATGTTGTTTCGATAGCAACAAATTTACAAGCTTGCGAAAGTCGCCCCTTGACTCATCCGATGAGCCTTATGAGAAAGAGAACCAAACTATGACAAACATTCACATTCACCCGCGCATTCCACGACTTGGAGAACTTCTTGTTGCACAAGGATTGTTGAGACAAAGCGAAGTCGATGCGGTCCTGGCTCGCCAAGCGGAGATCGGTCGCCCCTTCGGACTTCTGTGCGAAGAGATGTTTGGTATCGATCCAGAATTCATCGAAGCAGCGTGGGTCGATCAATATCGCGCGCTCTCAGCATCATTCGACGCAGATTTCACTTATGTCAATCAGGCAGCAACTGCACTCGTGACTGCTCGACAAGCGTGGCAATTTCGAATCTTCCCGCTTCGGATTGAAAATGCAACATTGATCGCAGCGACAACACCAGGTCATTTAGCACGGGCTTCGAGATTTTGTAGCGGAGTATTGTCTTTGCCTGCGCTCTTCGTCGTTGTTGATACATACGAACTTTCCAGCGCGTTGGAGACACATTATCCGATTGATGGAATGGGAGTGGAGACCGTTCGGTCGATCCACAAGCGATACGGAAAAACTGCGTAAGAAGTAAAGCCCCAACGAAACCAAGGCCAATGGCAACACCCGGACTTGAACCGGGGACACCCGCATTTTCAATGCGGTGCTCTACCAACTGAGCTATGTTGCCTGCGGCACCCGTTCGGAAACGGAAGCGTCACAACCGAGAGTACGCAATTGGGGCATTGTGTCAAGAATGGCATCAACGCTCGCGCCCAAAGGTAGTGCTTCGATCTGAGTCAGAATTTGTGAGAGCAACCACCGCGTGAGCATCTGGCCACCGCGATAATTCTGCATTCGCAGTCCGTTCGAGCATTGGGAGTTTGCCGTGCGGGAATTGGTGCGTAAAACCCTCCAGAAACGCTCGACCAAGAGGCTTGCTTTTTCTGGGCTGAGTCGCAATTCGGCTGCTTCGCGCAGTCTCCATGTATTTGCAAATTGCACGTGATGCCATGCTTGCTGTTCGCCTCGAATACATGCGCATGCAATCACGACATCTTCCACCCATTGTTCTGGTTGAGACTCTCGCTTGCAATCAATCCAATTGACTTGAGCGATCACGCATTCCACTCCGACATTCCAGCGAGAGTGCGAAATGGAACTTGCAAAATATGCGCGGCGAAGAGAATTCGTGCGATCAACAACAGTGATCGTCTTATGCTTCTTCAGCTTTGCAGATGGCAATGCAAGAATGTTCATTACGTTGATTGACTTTGATTGAGGCCCACAATAAATCTTTCTAGACCGACCTATGAAACGTGGGAGAAGTTTACGAACTTTGGTACAGCCGTCAATGCAATCAGACGAAATTTTACAGTCCAAGGAATTTTCTTTGGATGTCCGATATGACTTTGAACTTTGCGCGGAAAGTTCGCAGTTCATCCAAGTCGATCGCGTGACTGATAAAACTTGGCTCGCTTGCGCAAAGCGCCTTGGTTTCCCCAAGAAAGTCAACGATTGTTGATCCGCCAGAATAATTCGTATTGGGCTCGTTTCCGGTTCGATTGGCAGCGATAACCCACGCTTGATTTTCAATTGCACGCGATGCAAGCATGGCATGTTTCTGACGCAATCGCAACGAGGGCCAGCACGCGCTCATAGTAAAAACTTCTGCGCCGCCCAAGAGCGCGTGACGCCATAACTCGGGGAACCGCAAGTCGTAACAGATCATTGGCGCAATTTTCACCCCGCCACAATCAAAGACAACTGGGCCAGAGCCAGGGGAGTAGGAACGATCTTCGCCACCAGGTGTAAAAAGAAAACATTTTCGATACTGGCCAACTTCCGATCCATCTGGCGAAAAAATTGTTGCAGTATTGGCGATGCCGCCATCGGGTTGCCGCCGCGCAAGTCCGCATTGCAGCCAAATTTTATGCGTTTTCGCAACGCGCGATCCCCACTGCACCGAATCCGCCGTTGCAGCGAGATCGCTGCGCATCGTAAAACCAGTTTCGCAAAGTTCTGGAAGAACAATAAAATCGCCAGAATTCGGCGAGCATTGTTGCAGAGCACGCTCGATTTCCGCACGATTCGGGATCGGTTGTTCCCAAATGGGATTCGTTTGAATCGAATGAAAACGCATATTGAAACTCGACAAGGGCGGCCGACGGGATTTGAACCCGCGACATCCAGGATCACAACCCGGCGCTCTACCAACTGAGCTACGGTCGCCAACTGATGAAGGAAGATAGTAGGAAACTTATGCCGACTCCGCAAAGGAGCGAAAGGCGATCCCGTGCTAACCTATATGGCTCACCCCATAAGGAGTCCAATATGAGCACTATGACAGCCGTTTCGTCATCACAACGCCACGCATTTGGCACCGCCAAAATTCTAAACAATCTTTCCGCAGCGATTCTTGTCGAACATGCACTTGCCCGAGGTGAAGGAACTCTTGCAGCCAACGGTGCGCTCGCATGCGATACTGGAGATCGAACGGGGCGCAGTCCAAACGACAAATTCTTGGAAGATTCCGCTGGCATTCACAACAACATCGATTGGGGCAAAGTGAATCAGCCGATGTCGCCTGAACATTTCGATGCACTTGAAAAATTAGTTTTGGCAACTCTTGGTCGTCGTGAGCATTTGTACCGATTCGATGGATATGCCGGCGCAGATCCTGCATTTCGCCTGAAAGTTTCTGTCTTCACTGAAGAAGCATGGCACAGTCTCTTTGCAAAGACTTTGTTCATCAATGCGGCTGCGACAGATTTGAACAATTGGAAGCAAGACTGGACAATTATCGATGCCGGAAGTCTGCGACTTGATGATCCAGCGAAGTATGGCGCGAAAGGTCCAGTCTGTATCGCACAGAGTCTTGAAAAACGAACTGTGTTGATCGTTGGAACGCGATATGCGGGCGAGATCAAGAAGTCGATTTTTTATGCGATGAATTATGACCTGCCTGATATGAAGGTCTTCCCGATGCATTGTTCGTGCAATGTCGATCGTAAAGATCATTCAAACGTTGCGCTTTTCTTCGGGCTTTCTGGAACTGGAAAGACCACGCTCTCGGCTGATCCCAATCGAGATCTCGTTGGGGACGACGAACACGGTTGGAGCGAAAAGGGCGTCTTCAATATGGAAGGCGGCTGTTATGCGAAGTGCATCAAGCTTTCGCGCGAAGGAGAGCCAGAAATTTGGGATGCAATTCGATTTGGAAGTGTGCTTGAAAATACGGTCATTGATCCGACGACTCGCATTCCAGATTATGACAGTTCTGCAAAGACTGAAAATACGCGCGTCACATATCCCGTGTCGTACATCAAGAATGCTCGAATGCCGAGTGTTGCATCGCACCCACGCAATGTGATCTTCTTGACTGCAGATGCATTCGGTGTGCTGCCACCAGTTTCGCGACTCACTCCAGAACAGGCGATGTATTACTTCCTCAACGGATACACATCAAAGCTTGCAGGAACCGAAGCGGGAGTCACCGAACCAATGCCGAATTTCTCCGCATGCTTCGGCGGCCCATTCATGCCTCGGCCTCCGATGCGGTACGCAGAAATGCTTCGCGACCGAATCGCAACACATAAATCGGATGTTTGGTTGTTGAATACAGGATGGACTGGCGGTCCATACGGAACTGGATCGAGATTCAAGTTGGCATACACCAGAGCATTCGTCACGGCAATCTTGGACGGATCGCTTCGTTCTGCGAAATTCGTCAAGCATCCAATTTTTGGATTGCAGATGCCGACGGCAGTTGAAGGCGTTCCTGCTGAAGTTCTCGATCCTCGAAATACTTGGGCAGATAAAGCAGCGTACGACTTGAAGGCGAAAGACTTGGCGATGCGATTCCGTGCAAACGATGCAAAGTTCGCAATCACTGACGAGGTTCGTGCTGCAGGCCCAATCACCGCATAGGAGATCACATGTCCGCCATCATGACTGCGACCCCAACATTCGATCAAGTTGTTGAAGCTGCGCGTCGGATCGAGAGCGGGATTATTCGAACGCCATGCGTGCGAAGCGCTGCGCTTTCAGAGTTGTGTGATGCAAATGTTTGGTGCAAGTTGGATTATCAACAGTCCACAGGTTCCTTCAAAGAACGCGGCGGTCGAAATGCGTTGATGCAGTTGGATGCAGCGACACGCGCCAAGGGAGTCATCGCTGCAAGCGCTGGCAATCATGCGCTCGCGCTTGCGTATCACGGCCGTGCGCTTGGAATTGCAGTCACAGTCGTCATGCCACGATTCGCGCCGCTTGTGAAGCAAGTTCGATGCCGCGAATTTGGTGCGAATGTGTTGGTGCATGGCGAAAACATCGCCGATGCGCGTCATCATGCGGACGAACTTGTTGCTTCGCAAGGCATGACATACATCAACGGATTCAATGATCCGCACATCATCACAGGAGCGGGAACGTGCGGGCTGGAAATCTTTGAGCAATGCCCCGAGCCAGATGCGATTGTCGTTCCCGTTGGTGGAGGTGGATTGATCGCGGGCATCAGCCTCGTCGCCAAAACTTTGCGCCCCGCAACAAAAGTGATCGGTGTGGAATCCTTGCGCTGTCCCAGCATGTCTGCTGCGCTTGCAGCGGGCCATCCTGTGCGAGTGACCTCCGAATCTTCTCTCGCCGATGGTTTGGCTGTTCCAGAAGTTGGACCGCTCGCATTTGAAGTGGCACGAAGCAGAATCGAACAGGTTGTGACTGTTTCTGAGGAAGCAATTACGCGAGCAATTTTGCGCATTGCCGAATTGGAAAAAGGAGTGGTCGAAGGAGCAGGCGCCACTCCGCTTGCAGCACTGCTGGAAGGAAAATTGCCTCAACTCGCTGGCCGTAAAGTTGTGCTTGTTCTCTGCGGAGGGAACATCGATCCAACGACTTTGTCGAGAGTCATCGAACACGGTTTGATGCTCGATGGACGCCTCGTGCAATTTCTTGCAGTCATTCGTGATCGACCAGGCGGCTTAGCAGATCTTGCGACTGCAATCGCTTCGACTGGCGCAAGTATCAAGCAAGTTTCTCATGAACGTGCGTTTGGCGAAGCAGACGTCTCGAAGGTTCAAGTGCTTTGTCAGATTGAAGTGCGGGGTCCGGATCACTGTGAAGAAGTCTTTCACGCTTTGCGAGCCCGTGACATCGAAGTTGTCGCTCGTGGTGGCCTGCGAAATATCGCAGCGATTTAAATGCCTATGCGCATCGCGCTCATTCAAATGGATTCGGTTGTCGGAGATCTGGCACACAATGCTCAGGCGATTTTGATGCACGCTGTTGCCGCGGCAAAAGACGGCGCACACATTGCAGTCACTCCCGAGTTATCGTTAGTTGGATATCCGCCGCGTGATCTTCTGCTGCGCAGTGGATTTACACATGCGAGTAGCGACGCCGCGAATCATCTTGCGAAGCAATTAGCGCAAAATGGAGCGGGTGATCTCGCTGTCATTGTCGGATTGCCTTGGCACGTCGACAATCATTCTTTGCCGATATCCAATGCCTGCGCTGTGCTACGTGGCGGGAAGATCGAGCGCGTTTATACGAAACGACTTCTGCCACACTATGACGTCTTTGATGAAGCGAGATATTTCGCGCACGGATCTGAGCCCATAGTGATCGATATTGCAGGAGAGAAAGTCGGCATTCTGATTTGCGAGGACTTTTGGAAAGGTGCGGATGTCGGCGAAAGTGGGGGATATCAAATTGATCCGCTGACACAAACAGTTCAGGCGGGCGCCAAAGTGATTGTCGTTCCAAGCGCATCTCCGTTCTTCCTTGGAAAACAAAGTCGGCGAATCGATTTGATCGCACGTGCTGCGGCGAGTAATAAAGTTTCAATCGCAAGCGTGAATGCCGTTGGCGCGAATGACGACTTCGTTTTTGATGGCGGCTCTTGCATTCTTCATCCAGATGGCACAGGTTCATTCGCCAAAAGATTTGGGGAGGAAGTACTTGTTGTGGATTGCACTGCAACATCTGCGCAACCTGCAAACATGCCTCCCGATGAAGAACTCGCACATGCAGTGACCAGCGCAATTCGGGGATATGTTGGTAAGACTGGTCATCACGGCGTGCTTCTTGGACTTTCTGGCGGAATCGATAGCGCGCTCGTCGCTGCGCTTGCTGTTGCTGCACTTGGGCCGAAGAATGTGCGAGGCATTTCGATGCCAGGTCCATTCTCCTCAGAGGAGTCTCGCACCGATGCGATGGATTCTGCAAAGCGACTTGGAATGAATCCTCCGGATGTTTTGTCGATCAACGATGCATATAGATTGATGGGTGCGAATATCAGTCTCGCTGCAGAAGTTGCTGGAATCACTGATGAAAACCTGCAGAGTCGCCTGCGCGGCTTGACTCTGATGACACTCTCCAATGCGACGGGTGCGTTGGTCCTTTCGACGGGGAATAAGAGTGAATTTGCAGTTGGATATGCCACGCTTTATGGCGATATGTGCGGTGGGATGGCGCCGCTTGGTGATCTCTTGAAGACACAAGTTTTTTCTGTCGCAAGCTGGCTGAATGCAAATCCAAGTGCGCTTGGTTTTTCAAAGCCGCCGATACCGCAGTCGAGTTTGACCAAGCCGCCCTCGGCGGAACTTCGCCCAAATCAAACTGATCAAGATTCGCTGCCAGAATATTCCGTGCTCGACCAAATTGTTTCAGGCTGGGTCGACGATGAAAAATCCGCCGAAGAAATTGCACAAACGACGGGTTTGGATCGAGCATTAGTTGCTCGTTGGACAGCAGCAATCGATCGCGCTCAATACAAGCGCAATCAAGCGCCGATCATTCCAAAACTCAGCGCAAGAGCTTTCGGGCCCGGACGACGGATGCCGCTTGCCATGCGCTGTCGGTTGGTCGACGACTCGTCCGCCGTTTGAAGTTGAATTGACGACGCTGCTTGCTTGGAATCATCAGCAGTCGATCTGCGCCGATGCGATACGCGGTCAAAAAACCTCCGTACACACACCCCGTGTCGATTGCAGCAACAACCGCACGTCCATCTGGTCTGCGAAGAATCAGCGGGCGGGAGAGTGGTTTATGTCCAACGATCAGCAGACCGTCTTTTCCGTCATATTTCCACCACCAATCATCCTCGCCTTGTGCGGACTTGATCGTCATCCGCATTCGCTGCGTTGTGCGTTTGAATCCAAGCGCTGGATCAACACCTGCATGGACCGCAGTCCAAACTGGATTGCGCCCGCGCAGAAATGGAGTTCGCATCGCACGCCGGAGAAGTTCCTGTGCGTCTTCCAATAAATCAGCATCGGCGAGAATGTCAACCATCTCAGCAAGCCTCGGCGGAAGTTCGCTCGTTCGCCCATCTGGTCCAGCACGTCGTAGCGCCGCAAGTGCCCGGGGTTCGTGATTTCCACAGACCAGATCGATCTGCCACCCAGCTCGTTGACGAGCAAGTATTTCTTCGACCACAAGATCGGGGCGCGGTCCTTTCGTAAGCAAATCTCCGATGAGAATGATGCGTGATTTTCTCGCCCAAGTTCGAAGTCGATCGAACATTGCTTGAAGTTCTTCGCCACAGCCGTGGATATCTCCAATCACGACCGTGTCACGCATCGCCGTACAATACTTTGACAATGACGATTCGGATTCTCCCAACCGCGCTTGTCAATCAAATCGCCGCCGGTGAAGTCGTCGAACGACCAGCCAGCGTGGCAAAGGAATTGATCGAAAACTCTCTGGATGCTGGGGCGACCAAGGTCATCTTGCGAATCGAAGGCGGCGGACGCGAACGATTGGAAATTATTGACGATGGTGGCGGAATTGCTCAGGACGAACTTGCATTGGCGTTGGCTCCTCACGCAACCAGCAAGATCAGCACGAGCGACGACCTGAACCGAATCAACACATTTGGATTTCGTGGAGAGGCTCTTTGTGCAATTTCATCCGTTGCTCATGTGCGAATCACTTCTGCAGTGAGAAATGCTTCGCAAGCGTGGATGATCGAATCTCGATTCGGTCAATTGAGCGAAACGAAACCTGCCGCAGGCACAGTTGGAACGACTATCGAAGTTCTAGGGTTGTTTCATAACGTTCCTGCTCGGCGAAAGTTTTTACGAGGCGATCCAGCGGAAGCTGCGCGTGTAACAGAAGTTGTTTGCAATGCTGCGCTCGCACATCCAACGGTTTCATTTCGCTTGGAGAGCGGTGGACGAAAAGTATTGGACTTTGCTGCGGCAAAGGATGTCTTTGGTCGAGTCGCCGATGTCTTCGGCGATGCGCTTGGCGAAAGTCCGTTGACAATCGCAGGCGAGGCAGAGGGCGATGATCTGAAAAGTCGAATCATCGGCGTGACGTGTCGTCCAGAAAGCATGCGGTCGGTCAGTCGAACGCAGCGCATCATGGTGAATGGTCGGCCCATCGTTGATCGATCGCTCATTCATGCCGTACGCGAGGCATATCGAGGACTCGCGGAGCCTTCATTGCAGCCTGTTTTCGTCATCTTTCTGCAAGTTGATCCTGAGATGGTTGATGTCAATGTGCATCCACAAAAGAGCGAGGTTCGTTGGCGCAATCCTGCTTGGATGCACAGATTGGTCTATCGATCCGTGCAAGATGCTCTGCGAGGTGCAGATCTCACTGCAGGTGGTTCGAGTTTGCTCTCAAGCACTGAGAGCGACCCAGTGACAACAATCGATATGACTTCGACGCAGCATGCGCGGCAGAGTCATTGGCCGACACGCACAACGCGGGCCATCTCACATATGCCAAGCATGCCAAGCGGACCAAGCGCAACACGCACTCAATCCTTTCCTTCATTACTCAGAGATACATCTGCAACTCAAACTCCTCCGCACGAGAGACTTCTTCCAACTCCTGCAGTTGCTGTTCGTGAAGTGCTTCAAGTCGACAACACGTGGTTGATTCTTGCCGAAGGCGATGCGCTGGTCATCGTTGATCAGCATGCACTGCACGAACGCGTGATGTTCGAAGAGATTCGAGCACGTATTGGCAGTGGGGATCTCATGTCGCAGCGACTCTTAGTGCCTGCAATGGCGGATGTTCCCCCCGAAGCTCTTGCGCATTTGGAAACTTTCGCACCACTGTTTGCGCGCCTCGGAATCGAAGCGACGGCAGCGGGTCCTCGAACAGTCGCCGTGCATGCGTTTCCAGGTTTTCTGACTGGTCGCAAAGTTGATGCGGCAACATTTGTCGCCCGTGTTCTGACAAGCGACGCACTTGCAAGTGCGAGCGAATCGACTGAAGATTCTGCACTGCGCGAAGGGGCCCTCGCTGATGTTCTTGACATGATGGCTTGCAAAGCCGCAGTGAAAGGTGGCGATCGACTCTCTGTTGCAGAGATCACGCGATTGCTTGACGATCGCGCAACAACTGATCGATCTACGAATTGTCCTCATGGAAGACCAACTTCGATTCGAATTCCAATGAGCGATATCGAGCGGCGATTCGGTCGACGCTGAGATCGTCCGATGGCAAATCAGTCGATCTCTTCTTCGACTCGGATTTCGTGAAAGACAACCTGTCCTGTCCGAAGCGCGCACGCGATGTATGGCTGACAAAGTTTGCAGCCTCCGCCGCAACCGAATTCTTTTCGGACATCTTCTCTCGTGACGACTCTTGACTGCGCACGTGCCCAAGCGTCAATTGCGGCGAATGTCGTGTCATAACAAACACATCGATCAATGTTGATTGGCGTCATGCGTTTCTCTGCATTTCAATGTGACTATCTCGGGTCGTAGGCAGAATCGTCGTCGCTGAGAAATCCATTCACCGGCCATGCGAGTGGCGACTGGAGATATGGGAATGAATCTGCAGGACTTGTCGCCGCATGCATTCCCTTGCACTGTTGGCAGACGCCGCGAACATGTCCATCCAACCATGCAACATTTGTGCATCCTTGATGGCGAAATGCTTGGGCACCGGCGTAGACAATTCCTAGGTCCATTTCGACTGACGCACTCGGTGCACGCATAAATTTATTTGCGCCGCCTTGCCATCCGCCATCGCCAAAGAGCGCAGTTTCCGCGGGACGGTTGTGCTGACTGACCGTCAAGCCACGACGCGCGTTTCTCCAACCGCTCAACACTCGACCACCATCTCCCATGATCGGCCACGAACCTTCTGCACCGATGAATGTGGTGTTGTAATTGAAGCCTGTGTATGGATCCGCGCCGAAGGTGCTCGAACCGATGAATGATGGACACTGCTGAACTTGAAATGGATGGTCGGTGAAAGACCATAATGGTCCAGGACGCACTTCACCATTTGACTCTTGTACGAAGTCCCACGCCACGGTTCGAACTCCAGATGAAGTCATTTCAAAAAGTATTGCTGGCGGAAAGACTCCTCGAAAAACATTTGAGTATGACTGCGCAGCAATTGAAAGTTGGCGAAGCCGTGATGCGCATTCGCTACTTCGACTGCTCTCGCGCACGCTCTTGATTCCTGGCATCGCAAGCGAAGCGAGAAGCGTGATGATGCCAATCGTGACCAACACTTCAATAAGTGTGAACGCTCGCCGCATCATTCAGGTGCTCCATCCAGCCAAAATTGCAGCTAGATCCAAACCATCGACAAGTCCGCTGTGATCAATATCTGCCGCCGCGGATGCCGTACCAAATGCAGAAAGAACCGTTGCAAGATCAAGGCCATTCACAAGCCCATCGCCATCTACATCTGCAGGATTTCCGCTTGCCTGAACTCGCGCAACTGCATCGATTTCAACATTCGGATGAATCCCAGTTGGAACCATGATCCGAACCGCAATCGCTTGGGTCAATCCGACGCTTGCAAGATCGACTCCTGCGCCTCCTGCAGATCCGTGATAGATCTCGACAAGTTCGCTGTATGTTTTTCCTGCGAGTAACGCTGCTGTCCATGCAGGATCCACGGGAGTATTGGGATCCGTCGCAATCACGCCGTTCGTTGTTGCATAGGGACCAGCATCGACCCAACCCATCGTGGGGCAGAGTCCGTCCGCAAAAACATTTGCAATTGTAAACCACGTGACACCATCTGCAGTGACTTGAATTATGCCGCCATCGGAAGCGAGCGCGCCAACTACTCCGTTTGGATATGCGGCGTCGGTGAAAAAAGAATTTCCAAACACGATGAAGTCAATCCCAAATGGATTGTTCGCTTGATTGCGCAGTGGGGGATCGAAACCCAAAGTCAACTGACCACCTGCGCCAATGGAAACAATTTCATTTGTACCGAAGCACGGATGAAACGGAGTCACAGCACCTGGAGCGATTCCCTCACCAGTAAATCTTTCGGGAGGCCCAAGAGCAACAAGAGGATTTGTAAAACCGTTTGCAGGATTTGAGCCTGCGACATACGAGAGGACGTTGCTCGCAAAGTCGCTTGCGCTTGTTGGCAATATGAGAAAACCCAATGTGACAAAAATCGCAAGAGCGACACGAGAAAAGAAACGCTGCATGATTGGCATGTTGAGTTGTTTGAAGCCGGCGTGACGCACCGTGGTCCCTAGTCGCGAGGGGACAGCGCAAAGTGAATGCAGGTCTTCCGGCTTCGGGCACTCGAACCTGCCTTCCCAGATAATTGCAAATGCAATTTCCAGTGGCGTCTCTGGTTCGGGCTGGGGAGGAATATCCTCCACCCGTTACGGCGGCGCGTCCGCGGCGGATTTTCACCGCCTTCCCTCGCAGCAATGAGTGGCGCCAGCCATCCACGCTACGCCTCGGCTCACGAGTGCCGAGGATCAATCACAGATTGGAGGATACCAAATTCACTGACTGTGATCATTGCACGGAGTGGGCGAATGCGCTACTTTTACCCATTCCCATGTTCGATCGAGCCAAAGGCTCGTTTCATTCAAGTCCGCTAGGAGCAGAATTCAATTGTTTGACCAACTACTTCGTTCCTTCTCGATCCTTCCTGCAGTTCTTGCCGCTAGTTTGATTGGCGGATCTGCGCAATCAAACGCCACCATGCAGGGCGATGATCCGAAGGATCCACCTGCTCAACCAGCCGCCGAACCAACCGAGGAACCAGCCGCCGAACCAACCGCCGAACCAACCGAGGAACCAACCGAGGAACCAACCGAGGAGCCAGCCGCCGAACCAGCGAATGAGAATGCACCTGCGGCGACAGATCCTGCAGGACAATTCGTTGCGACGGCTGCTCAGTCACACGATCTTGATATGGCGCTGCATTACATATTGATTGGAAATGCAACGTTGGCGAATGCTTCGATTCAATCTCTCTTTGATTCTGCAATCACAGATGAGCAACTTGCCCAATTGATCGATGTAAAAGGAATTCGCGAGAAAGTAGAACGATCACTCACTCGTGGCAGAAGAATGGAGGGTGCGGCTGAATTGGTCGCTGAACTGGAATCTCGATACCTCGCGGGGACTCGCGCAACGAGTCGAAATGCATTGCGCATCGAGGAGGCTGTCCAAGGTCTTGGTGGATCAATGCGGCAAGAAATGGTTTCACGTCAAAGACTTTTGGCTGCAGGTGCATTCGCGGTTCATTCTCTTCTCAAGGCACTCGGAGATGTCCAAAATCTGAAGCTCGCAAATTCAGCTCGTTCTGTGCTCGTTGAAATAAAGCGACTTGCTGTCGCGCCACTCTGCGCTGCGCTTGCAGATTTAGATCCAGATACTCAGCGAAAAGTTTGTGAAGTGCTTGGAGAAATTGGATATCCCAGCAGCCAGCCGTACATATTTGATCTTGCGACGAATCCGTCAACGACGGCGGATGTTCGAACCGCTGCACTTCGTGCGTACTCAAGAGTCGGCGGAACATCACAAGACGCCGCAAGCCAGTACACAGCCTTGGCGAGACGGTTTTTCGATCAAACGCCTTCGCTCATTCCTTATGCAGCTGATCCAAACAATGTGGTCTGGAGTTACGACAATCGAAATGGACTTACGGGAGTCGAGATTCCGACCACCCTTTATTGCGAAACGATGGCAATTCAAACCGCGACAGAAGCTCTGCGCCGCGATCCAACTTCTGAATTGGCGCTTGCGATTTATGTCGCAGCTGATCTTCGGCGTTCAGTGTTCATGGGTTTGCTCAAAATCGAAGATTCGTCTGAATCCCCAGAGTCATCAATCCTTGCAACTCGATACAGCGCTGAATTTTTCGGGACAGCGAGTGGCGCGCGCATTGCACAAATGGCCCTGGGATTTGCGATTGACGCAAGCGATGTCATGCTTGCGCGTGAATGCATTCGCGTTCTTGGCGCGAATGGTGGTGCTGCAACATTGATCACACCGATGAGTGGTCGATCGCCAATCATTGAATGTTTGCTCTTCGCAGATCGTCGAGTTCGCTTCGAAGCAGCAGTGGTCTTGGCTAAATCGCTTCCAGCTGAGTCGTTTCAACAACAAGCGCTGGTTGTTCCTGTGCTCGCTTCGATGATTCAATCTGGCGGAAT
>CAMDEL010000002.1 GCA_945896765.1 Singulisphaera sp. GP187 | reverse complement strand
GGCGTCGAAGGACGCGGAAGTTTTTATGACGCCACCGGCGCTTTGCGCGATGTCATCCAAAATCACTTGATGCAAGTCGTCGGCTTCCTCTGCATGGAAGCTCCAAACTGGGAAGACACGGAACGAACGCGCGACGAACAAGTCAAACTCTTCCGATCCGTTCGGACACTGACCCCAACCGACATTGTTCGTGGTCAATTCAGCGGATTTCTGAAAGAACCTGGCGTGTCTCCAAAGTCAACGACAGAAACATATGCAGCAGTTCGTTTGCAAATCGATAATTGGCGTTGGTCAGGCGTTCCAATTTATATTCGGGCTGGCAAGAATATGCCCGTGAGCGCCACTGAAGTTCGCGTCGAATTCCATCGGCCGCCGCAGGTTGTCTTCAGCGAACCCCTGCCTCCAAGCCGTAATTTCATGCGATTTCAGATCACGCCAAAAATTGAAATTGGGCTCAACGCAGAAGTCAAAGTTGATGGCGAGCGCATGATCGGCGAGCAACTTGAACTTCTCGCAATCGATCAGCAATCCGACGAGATGACACCATATGAGCGACTGCTTGGCGACGCGTTGCGCGGTGATGGAACACTCTTTGCACGCGAAGACAGCGTCGATGAATGTTGGCGCGTTATGGATCCAGTTCTTGATGCGGTTGTTCCTGCACACGAATATGCGTGCGGGACATGGGGACC
This sequence comes from Singulisphaera sp. GP187, assembly GCA_945896765.1. Taxonomy (GTDB): domain Bacteria; phylum Planctomycetota; class Phycisphaerae; order Phycisphaerales; family SM1A02; genus F1-60-MAGs104. The sequence continues at coordinate 29,060 of CAMDEL010000002.1, read as the reverse complement.
AGAAATCGGCAACGATTGGCTGCTTCCTCCAGGTGGATGGCATTCGCCGAAAATCGCAAAGACTTGATCAGAGCTGCCTGCGAAAATGAAAGAGCGATCACATTAGTGGCGTCTTGCCACGACAGTCTTCGAAAGTGTTTCTGGCAAACCTTGTTGCAGTGGATGAACAAAGGCAAGAAATCCAAGCGCTGGCGCAAAGAGAACAACGGTTTTCAACAGAGCGCGCAAGAGTGATCGCCCCACTCCTGCACGCATATCTGTTCCGCCATCTGGTGCGCGTACAATTCGGCCGCCGAAGATGAATTTTCCTGGTGTTGCGCGAAGCACAACTTCGAAGATTCCGCACCAAATGCCTGTAAATCCCAGCATAATTGACGCGGGTGCAGCAAGCGCCAAATCTGGAGTCCATGAAGGCATCGACATCAATTCTTCAACCCGCGCGCCAGTGATCCAGAGTGCAAAGATTGCGCCTGGAATCAAGTCAATTGCAAGCGCTGCGATGCGTCGAAACATTGGAAGAGCGATCCATCCACCTGACATTTGATGCGGAGGCTCGAGAGGTGGACGAACGATAAATCCCGCAAGCAACATTCCAATCGTCAGTGCTCCGATGAATGGAAGATGAATCCAATCGCCGGTTGTTGTTGGTTGCGCCGAGAGCACTTCATCTGCGCTCGCCAATCCACTGATTGAATCAATCGAAGTGAGGCGAACTGCGCCCTCTTTGTCTGTCGAGACGATCTGAAAAGTATTTCCAAGTCCAACGATTGACCATGGCTGCGTGGGCACAGAGATCGAACCCAATGTTCGCAGACCACTGCTCGTCGGATACACAATGACGAATGTTCCGGTTGCTTCCCGAGACAAAATTGCTTGGCGATTGCTGCCGCAAATCACCATTTGAAAACCAATTCCTGCATCAGGCCAGCGTGCTTGCGACCAGCCTCCAACTGAATCAGTCGCTGGTGTCCAAGTGACAAGATCGTCACCTTCAACACAAAGAATCGCCCACTCCGTCGATCCACCAAGACCGGACCAAGGAGCAAGTGTTGAAAGCGAATTCGCACTTTGTGGAAGTGGAACATTCGACCACGACATCGATCCTGCGCGAATCAACTCCTGCTTTTCTCCAGGAATCAGCGCAAGAACAGCGTTCATTTCCAACACGGCGCTCGTGATCTTCGTTGCAGATTCAATGCTTGGAAGAACATCCAATCGACCATAGGGTTGGTAATAAAAAGATCCCGTTGCGGGATTGCGATTCGTCGTCAGGGAATAGACCGGACTCATCAGCGGTATCCCCGTCGGAGGCATAATGATTGCCAACTGATTCTCGTGTGCAGCGAGTGCGATGGGAAGTGTTGGAAGCGTCGCGACCTCGCGCAAAAATGGTCCATCCATTTCTAATGCATGATGCACAATGCGACATCCAGAATCCGTTGGAACTGCGATCCAAAGATGCGAGCCAGAACTTGCGACCACTAATGTGGGCACAGAATCTGCCGCGAAGGAAGTCGAGCAACAGAGAGTGCAAATGATGATGAAACAGAGACGCACATTCATTGGGCAGGTCCTTCGATCACTTCGGGTCGCAGCGAAGCCTTCACATCGTCCCAGTTGAAGAGTTGATTCTTTATCTTACCCGTGCCGAAAGTTGGAACTTCCGCAGAAAGCGAAAGTTCTCCATCTGCGGCACCATCTTGTTCGTGGCGTCCGCCAGACCAAACCGAAAAGTGCAGTCGCGTTGCGACCAAAGTCTGCAGAGAACTTGCGGGGAATCCAGTTGGGCGATCACCACGCATCCACTCAAACCCATCAAGCGTGCATGTTGCAATAACTTGTGCAGAAGCGTCGATCCAATCGCATCCGATTGGAAGCAGGCTTTCTCCACGTGCATAGAGCCGCCGATTGGACAGTGTGAATGCCCATGCTGCTCGAACTTCACTCCACGAAACGTTGGTGATTTCGCTTGCATTTGCCGATTCAAGTCCAAGCGCTTCAATCAGTCGTGATGGGTTCATCAGTTCTCCAAGTCCACCAATCCCTTCAAGAGCCAATCCTTTTTGCGCGACGGCGTCTGGGGTCAAACTTGGCCAATCGCGAAGAATTGCACGCGAAGGATTTTCCCGTGGCAAAACAATCCAAGATTGACCGCCGCCGCCGCCGACCCATAAAAACTTTTCGCCCAATTTGCTGACACGCAAACTCAATTCTGTTGGAGGTCGAAGGATCAGATCAAAATCACCATCATCAAAATGACGACCAGTTGTATCGATCCACTGTAATTCTGCGTGACCTCTCAGCGCGAGAGAAGGCACTGCAAGAAGTCGTCGCTGTTGTGCATCAACAAAATCCGCCGCAGTAGGAGCAATGCCTTCAGGTCGGGGAACAAGAACAGTCTGCGGATGACATCCCAATGCGCAGAACAGGCAACCGATTGCCAAAACTGTGGGCGAAAACAGACGCGAACAAATCATGCGTCCGCGCGAATAATGTCGCCCAATTGATCGGCGAGTTCGCGCATTTCTTCTTCGCGAATGCCGGGGTTTGGAATGCGAATCGGCGTCGATGTGGGATCCGAACCTCGAGGTCGAAATGCCCAATATTCAGTTTCGACCTCATGCACAATGCCATCCAACTTCAGCATTTTTCTTCGCAGTAGGACAAGCGCAAGAATCCAACGAAATGCGCGACGCCGCGAATCCGTCTCTTCTTCCATGCGCTGCACCATTTCGAGCAAAGTCTCGTCATCAACAAACATCTGACGCTTCTCGCCAGGTTCAGGTGCGCTTGATCTCCAGAAACAAACTAATCCATCAGGCCGCGTGCCGTCATCCCATGCTTGTGTTCCAAAATCCAAGCGCTTCAAAATTGGACGACCCTCTTCGTCGAGTGCATCGACGAGAGCTGCGACAAATTCTTGGTGTGCAAGAATGGGATCATGCGATTTTGCGCACTCACCAGAAAAACGTCCGAGTTCATATGTTCCTGCGGTTGCAGCCATTCAAACGATGCTATCCACAAATCACTTTGCGAATTCAGCGACTGCCCAATTTCGCTTCCCGCGCCGAATGAAGGCAAACGATCCATGCAGAAGCGAATCTGCGGCGACTCGACTTTCCAATGTCACCCGCTCTCCATTGACCTGGACCGCTCCAGTTTCAAGAAATTCTCGCGCTTCTCGCTTGCTCGAGGCGAGTCCCGATTCCACAAGCAGATCGACCACGAGTTTTCCACTTTCAGTCAGCGCATCGCGGGTCAATCGAGGGCCTGGAAGATCCGCCGCTACATCGATTGCGGATCGCTCATCAAGGTCTCGAATATCCCCGCCAAACAAGGCTTTTGCGCACAGACCAGCTCTTTGCGTTTCGGTTTCGCCATGCACCATTGTCGTCAGTTCATCCGCTGCGGTTTTCTGGGCAAGCCTTGCAGCAGGATCGCTCTTGTGCATCAGAGAAATCGCATCGATTTTCTCGTGCGACAAGAAGGTGAACCACTTCAGAAATTTCAGCGCATCGTCATCGGCGGCGTTCATCCAGAATTGATGAAAACGATATGGACTCGTTCTGTCGGCATTCAAATAGATCGCACCAGATTCTGACTTTCCGATTTTCGTTCCGTCAGACTTCGTCACCAACTGATTCGTAATTCCATACGCATCAGCGCTGGAGATGCGTCGAATCAAATCGATACCAGAACAAATGTTTCCCCACTGATCAGCGCCACCAATTTGCACCGTGCATCCAGCAGTTCGATGCAAGTGTAAAAAGTCATACGCTTGCAAAATCATGTAACTGAATTCGGTGTATGAAATCCCCTGCTCGCGTTCTGTCAATCGAGTTGCGACTGAATCGCGCGCGACCATTTGATTCACGGAGAAAAACTTGCCAACATCGCGCAACATTTCGATGTACCCAATTTTCATCAGCCATTCTGCGTTATCCACAACGCTGGCGGCATTCGACCCTGTGAAGTCCAGCACGCGTGCGAAGATTGGCCGCTGTCGGGCAATATGGTGGCGAACTTTTTCAGCGCTTATGACCTGACGCTCGGCAGATTTTCCACTTGGATCTCCAATGAGCCCAGTTGCGCCACCCATCAAAACGAGTGGACGATGCCCTGCCTGTTGCCACCTTGCCAACATCATGATTGGAAGCAGATTTCCGACGGTCAAACTGTCACTTGTGGGGTCAAATCCGCAATATGCCAATCGACCAGAGGTCAACAGGTGTCCACCAAGCAAGTCCGACGTGGTTTGGTGCAATAATCCCCGCCACTTCAGATCCGCAATGAAATCAGTAGGCGCATGAGAACTCATACCTGAATCATATATAGATAGTGTCCCACGGAGACCTCACCTCTGACATTTGGATTTTTTGCGTCAAACCACTTGCAGAATTGCCCAGTGTTGCTAGACTCCTCGACTCTTAAATCTCAGACCGTACGAACTACTTGAATACGCCGAATCTTGGCTGAGTCGGCATCGCCCCTTGTCGGGGCAATTCAGGTGGGAGGTTCAAAAACATGGCCAAGAAAATTCAAAAGCAATTCAAGATCCTTGCCCCCGGTGGTAAGGCAACTCCCGCACCACCACTCGGACCAGTTCTGGGCGCAAATGGCGTCAATCCAGGACAGTTCATTACAAAATTCAACGAAGCAACTCGTGAACTGAACGGTCGTGTTGTCGGTTGCATCGTCACGGTGTATGCAGATCGAAGCTTTGATCTCGAGATCAAGAGCTCGCCATCATCTGTGCTGATTGCAACTGCGCTGAAGATCGAAAAGGGTTCTGGAAAACCCAACACCGACAAAGTCGGCAAGATCACTCAAGCACAGTTGAAGAAAATCGCTGAAGAAAAAATGAAGGACCTGAACGCTGGCAGTATCGAAGCAGCAATGCGAGTCATCGCAGGAACCGCACGCTCAATGGGCGTCACGGTGGAGGCATAATTCCATGGCAACCAAAGAAGCAAAAGTCATCGGTCATAGCAAGCGCGTGCGAACCAACCAAGGTTCTCTCGTCACCACAATTCAAACACCTGCTGACGCGATCAAGTCGCTGCGCAAGTACAAGGCGACGAAGTTTGATCAAACGATCAATATCGTCGTGCATTTAGGCATCGATCCAAAGGTTGCAGATCAAGCACTTCGAGGCGCGATTTCTTTCCCCAAGGGCGTGGGAAAGACTTCACGTGTCGTGTGCTTCTGCAATAGCGACAAGGCTGCTGCAGCGAAAGCTGCTGGAGCTGTTGAAGTTGGCGCAGAAGATCTTGTCGCCAAGATCGAAGGCGGCTGGATGGAATTTGATGTGGCCGTCGCCAGTCCCGACATGATGCGTATCGTCAGCCGTCTTGGAAAAGTGCTCGGTCCAAAGGGACTGATGCCATCTCCAAAGGCCGGAACAGTCACGCCTGATGTTGCAACTGCTGTTCGTGAGTATGTCGCAGGAAAAGTTGAGTACCGAAATGATGATGGCGGAAACGTCCATTGCATCATCGGAAAACTTTCTTTCAATGACGAGGATTTGGTCACTAACCTCGAACACTTTCTTGCGGTGATCGTGAAGGCGAAGCCAGCTTCTTCGAAAGGCTTGTACATCCGCAAGTGCGTCGTCAGTGCCACCATGAGCCCTGGCGTGCAAGTTGCTGTCTAAATTCTGAATTGATCAACTGAGGAATATCCAATGAGCAAACCAATTAAGAACATGATCGTGTCGGAATACAAGAAGCGCTTCGAAGATATCGAAGGAGCGGTCTTAATCGAAATTCGCGGCATGCCAACAAAGACCACCACACTTCTGCGTGCACAAATGCGCACGAGTGACGTGCGCGTGACTGTCGTCAAGAACACCTTGGCGAAGCGTGCATTCATGGGAACTCCCCTCGAAGCGCTTGCTCCTGGACTCAAAGGTCCTCGCGCAATTGTCTACGGAAAAACAAGTGTTGTGACCATCGCTCGTGAATTGGTCAAATCAGCGAAAACAAACGACAAACTTGCATTGATGGGCGCGTGCATCGACGGATCTTGGTTCGACGGTGTCGATGGCGTCACTCGCCTCAGCAAGTTCCCGACCCGCGAAGAAGCTCAATCACAACTTATTACTTTGGTGCTCTCACCTGCCCGAAAACTCGTTGGCACGGTCATCGCACCAGGATCACGCCTCCTCGGCGTCGTCAAGGAAATCCAAACTCGCCTCGAGAAGGGCGAAACAATCGCCGCGAAGGCGAGTTGAACTGATCTGATTTAGAACCGCACTCCACTGGTCCCTTCGGGGATGAAATGACACCTCGTGGTGTCGCCTATGGGGAGCATAATTTGAAGGAGTATCGAAATGTCTGACGCGAAAACTTTTGAAGCAAAGATTTCCTCAATGGGAGATTCCATCGCCTCGCTGACCCTCAAGGAAGCAGTCGAATTGGCGGAATATATGAAGGAAAAGTACGGTATCGAACCAGCCGCTGGTGGAGCCGTCATGATGGCCGCAGGTGATGGTGGTGGCGCTGCTGCAGCTGTTGAACAATCCGAATTCACCGTTCTGCTGGAAAATTCCGGCGCGACGAAGATCAATGTCATCAAGGTTGTCCGTGAGGCAACTGGACTCGGTCTCAAGGAAGCAAAGGATCTTGTTGATGCAGCCCCGAAGGCGATCAAAGAGAACCTCTCCAAGGAAGACGCTGAAAAGCTCAAGGCAGCTCTCGAAGCAGCTGGCGGCAAAGTCGTCCTGAAGTGATCTGACTGATCGAGATCATTCGTTTTCTATTGATTCTCAAGCCCCGCCTGTTTCTAGGCGGGGCTTTTTTATGCCATCGAAACCTTTCTCAGAGTGGTCATTCGGTCCCCTGGGAGGTTCCGCCACCCGCCAACACCCCTATAACAAATAAATCTGAAAAATGTCAAGAAAATCATCTCGCCCCCCTTGCGCTTTTGGCATGGTGCTTGCTACCCTTCGGGACTTGGCACGCGCCCCAAAATTTGTTTGGAAAGTCACGAAACTTCGACAGAAAAAATACGCTCAGCGAATTCATTCTATCGATCGTGATGGTGCATTGGGTTGGAACGAGAACTTTCAGAGGTAACTATGACCACAAGAAACGTCCGTGACTATTCGAAGCGCGGCGACGCGATCCCCGTCCCGAATTTAACTCGAGTCCAACAGGATGCGTACACACGCTTCCTGCAAAAGGATCTTGTTCATGAAGAACGAAAAACGCATTTGGGACTTCAGTCTCTTTTGCGAGAAGTCTTTCCGATCGAGAGTTACGACGGGAACATGAAATTAGAATTCGTCTCATATTCATTTGGTGAGCCTCAGCACACCGAATCAGAATGTCGCGAACTTCGATTGACCTATGGCTATCCATGGCGAGTCAAGATGCGTCTGAAGCGCGAAGACTCCACGGATGTTCTCGAAGAAGATATTTATCTTGGCGACATTCCGATTCTTCTCGGCGGTGGCGAATTCGTTGTCAATGGTTCCGAGCGCGTGATCGTCAGTCAGTTGCATCGATCGCCCGGCGTCGATTTTTCGATTGCCTCAAGTTTCGGCGACCGACCACTGCACAGTGCGCGCATCATTCCAGAGCGCGGATCATGGATCGAATTGGAAGTCACAAAGAAGGACGTCTTGGCGATGCGCATCGACCAATCGACAAAGTTGGCCGCAACCACCTTCCTTCGTGCGATGGATGAGAAGTTCTCGAGTTCTGAAAAGATTCTTGAATTGTTCTATGAAGTCGAAGATGTTCGAGTTGAGAAACTCAAGCCAGAGCACTATTCCGCTGAATTGATCATCGATCAAGACACAGGCGAAGAACTCTGCAAGATCGGTGTTGCATTCGGCGACAAGGTCGGCGTCATTCAAGCAAGTCCTCTCAAGACGGTTCGTGCGATCTGCAATCCTGGCGATCCGCTGATCTTGAACACACTTGCCGAAGAAAAGTTGGACTTCCTCGCTGAAGCAACGGAATACGAAGCAGCACTGCTTCGCCTCTATGCAAGACTGCGACCAGGAAATCCACCGCAGACTGAAAAGGCGAAAGATCTTTTCGCAGAAAAATTCCTCGACACGAATCGTTATCGCCTCGGACGAGTCGGACGATTCCGCGTGAATCGAAAATTTGCGGATGATCCCCAGTACAAGCAGGTCGGCGAAACTGCGCAACACTTGCGCGCCGAAGATTTCCTCGCTGTCATTCGATACATCATGGAGTTGCGACGACCAGCCGATCCAAATCGACGATCACGCGCTCACATCGACGACATCGATCACTTGGGAAATCGTCGTCTGCGAACTTTGGATGAACTTGCAACAGAAGAAATGCGCAAGGGATTCTTGAAGTTGAAGCGCACGGTTCAAGAGCGCATGAGCGTGAAGGATCCAACGGATACGTCGTACAAGATTGCTGACTTGGTCAACTCCAAGTCCATCTCAAGTGCGATCGAATTCTTCTTCGGCCGAAGCGAATTGTCGCAGGTTGTTGATCAGACCAACCCGCTTTCCATGCTCGTTCACGAGCGACGCCTTTCGGCGCTGGGACCAGGCGGATTGAATCGCAAGCGTGCAGGCTTCGAAGTGCGCGACGTGCACATTTCCCATTACGGCAGAATCTGCCCGATTGAAACGCCCGAAGGCGCCAACATCGGACTCATCGCCAGCTTGGGTATTTATGCTGAAGTCGACGATTACGGATTCTTGCTCACTCCTTATAGAGAGATCACGTCCCGCAAGGCGACCGGCAAGACCGTTCGTTTGCGCGCAGACGAAGAAATCAAGAGCATTTTGGCTCCAAGCGAAACGGTCAGCGAGTCGGGCAAGATCGATCAAGATCTTGTTCTCGTCCGCAAGGGTGGCGAACTCGTCACATCCGAATCCACGGAAGTTCAATTCGTTGACATCAGCCCGAAGCAAACAGTCGGCGTGTCCGCAGCACTCATCCCCTTCCTCGAGCATGACGATGCGAATCGTGCGCTCATGGGATCCAACATGCAGCGACAGGCTGTGCCGTTGATCAAGGTCGATCCACCGCTCGTCGCAACAGGCATGGAAAGAGTTGTGGGTCGTTCGAGTGGAATGATTGTTCGAGCTGAACGCGCCGGCATCGTCACCTTTGTCGATGCGGAACGAATCATCATTGACAATGCAGACGAATATGCTCTTCGCAAATTCGTCGGGCTGAACGAGAAAACCTGCCAGAATCAAAAGCCGATCGTTCAACTCAAGCAGAAAGTCAAAACCGGAGAAATTCTTGCAGACGGTGCAAGCACAAGCCAAGGCGAACTCGCAATCGGAAAGAATGTCCTTGTGGCATTCAACACTTTCGACGGTTACAACTTCGAAGATGCAATCGTGATCAGCGAACGGCTGGTCAAAGACGATACGTTCACTTCAATTCATATCGAATCATTCGATGTTGAAGTGCGCGAGACGAAACTGGGCCGTCAGGAGTTCACCGCGGATATCCCAAACGTTTCCGAAAGTGCGCTTCGCAATTTGGATGAGCACGGAGTGATTCGTGTTGGTGCTCGCGTCATGCCAGGCGATATTCTCGTCGGCAAGGTCAGCCCAAAGTCCAAGAGCGAATTGTCCCCAGAAGAAAAACTTCTCCATGCGATCTTCGGACGCGCAGGTGAAGATGTGAAGAATGACTCGCTTGATGTTCCAGCAGGAACCGAAGGCGTCGTCATCGGAACGAAAAGTTTCAGCCGACGTCAACATCAAACTGACGAACAGAAGAAATTGCTCAAGAAGCAAATTTCGACTTTCGAACAGTCGATGGATGCGAAAGCCATTCAACTTTTCCGCCAGATGGCAAGCGAAATCAATCGCATCATCGGAACTGAAATGGTCGATCCGTCGACACGACAGAAGATCGGCGCGAGCGATATTCCAGACGTCATCATCGAACAGATCGATGGCTTCAGCGAGAAGTGGATCAAAGGCTCCAAGGAATCACGCGATCAAGCGATGGTCACCTATGGACAATTCTGGCCTCGCATCCAGAAACTTTTGCGCGAGAAGGAACGACGAGTCAATCACATGAAGCGCGGCGACGAACTTCCATCTGGAGTTCTCGAAATGGTCAAGGTCTATCTTGCAACCAAGCGACAATTGTCGGTTGGAGACAAGATGGCAGGACGCCACGGAAACAAGGGCGTCATCGCCCGAATCGTTCCAGAAGCGGACATGCCGTTCATGGAAGACGGAACTCCAGTTGAAGTTCTTCTCAATCCTCTCGGCGTACCAAGTCGTATGAACGTTGGACAGATTCTGGAAACACATCTTGGATGGGCTGCACGCATCCTCGGTTTCCAAGCAATCACTCCAGTGTTCGACGGCGCGAAGGAGTCTGAAATCTTTGACGCGATTCGTGAAGCGAATACGCATGTCAATCAACGCGTCGCTTCGTTCGAGAAGACGGGAGAAAATCCTGGTCGTCCAAACGAATTGCTCGCGCTGATGCCAGAAGACGGCAAGGTTCAACTCTACGACGGTCGAACCGGCGAATCGTTCAACCAACGCACTTCAGTTGGATATATGTATCTCTTGAAACTCCATCACTTGGTGGACGACAAGATTCATGCACGATCGACTGGACCATACAGCCTCATCACTCAGCAACCTCTCGGCGGCAAGGCTCGCACAGGCGGCCAGCGATTCGGCGAAATGGAAGTCTGGGCGCTTGAAGCGTACGGCGCGGCATATGTGCTCCAAGAACTTCTGACAGTCAAGAGCGACGATACCGAAGGTCGCCAGAAGATCTATGAGTCGATGGTGAAGGGCGACAACACGCTGCAGGCAGGAATGCCCGTGGTCTTCGATGTGTTGTGCCAAGAAATCAAGGGATTGTGTCTCAACATTCAGCTTGAAAAGGTTGGCGGCGAAGCGGCCGCGCCGGTTCTCTGAACTGTGTGATTCGTTTGATTGGTACTGATTTGTTCTGATTCAGACTCTGACTCCTTTTCGAAAGATCCACTATGAACAGCATGGCAGAAAGCGTTTTCGATCGTGTCAATGACTACGGAGCGGTTCGCATTCAACTCGCGAGCCCAAATGACATCCGAAGCTGGAGCTTCGGCGAAGTCAAGAAACCCGAAACCATCAACTATCGAACCTACCGCCCCGAACGGGACGGTCTGTTCTGCGAACGGATCTTCGGACCAGAGCGTGATTATGAATGCGCCTGCGGCAAGTACAAGGGAACCAAGTACAAAGGAATCATCTGCGACCGTTGCGGCGTGAAGGTGACTCATTCGCGTGTCCGACGAAAGCGCATGGGACACATCAATCTCGCTGCACCTGCAGTTCACATTTGGTTCTTCAAGGCTCTTCCAAGTCGACTCGGAACGCTGCTTGGTATGCGAACTGGCGACATCGAAAAGGTCGTCTACTTCCAGGATTATGTTGTGACCGATCCAGGTTCCACGGATCTTGAATTCAAACAAGTCTTGACTGACGATGAATATCGCGAAATGGTTGCCAAGCACGGCAGCAAGTTCACCGCCATGATGGGCGCTGAAGCTATTCGCGAACTCCTCTCCCCTGACCTGCTCGATCTTCATGCAATCGCTGCAGAAATTCGCGTCGAATTGAATGAGACAAAGAGCAAGCAAAAGGCAAAGGATCTCTCGAAGCGACTGAAGTTGGTCGAGCAGATTCGTGGATCTTCCAACGAACCACAATGGATGGTTCTCGATGTGATCCCAGTGATCCCGCCGCAACTTCGCCCACTCGTTCTGCTTCAGAGCGGCAACTTTGCCACCAGCGATCTGAACGATCTCTATCGACGCATCATCAACCGAAATAATCGCTTGAAGAAGTTGATGGATCTCAATGCGCCAGAAGTCATCATCCGTAACGAAAAACGAATGTTGCAACAAGCAGTCGATGCGTTGTTTGACAACGGTCGTTGCCGACGACCAGTGCTCGGTTCGAGCAATCGTCCGCTCAAGTCCATCACGGACATGATCAAAGGCAAGCAAGGTCGATTCCGCGAGAATCTGCTCGGCAAGCGCGTCGATTATTCGGCGCGGTCGGTCATCGTCGTCGGACCAGAATTGAAACTCTGGCAGTGCGGACTTCCAAAGAAGATCGCGCTTGAATTGTTCCAACCTTTCATTATCCGCAAGCTGAAGGAACATGGTCTTGCAGACACGATCAAGAGTGCCAAGCGAATGCTTGAGCGTCGAGCTCCTGAAGTCTGGGACATTCTCGAACAAGTCACGAAGAATCATCCAGTGCTTTTGAATCGTGCTCCAACACTCCATCGAATGGGTATCCAGGCTTTCGAGCCAGTGCTCGTCGAAGGAAATGCGATCAAGGTTCATCCTCTTGTCTGTGCGGCATACAACGCAGACTTCGACGGCGATCAGATGGCGGTGCATTTGCCGCTCTCTCTCGAAGCGCAAGTCGAAGCTTCCGTGCTCATGATGAGCACGCACAACATCTTCAGTCCAGCGAACGGAAATCCCATCGTCAGTCCTTCACAGGACATCGTCATGGGCGTCTATTTCTTGACTGCTGCTCCGATTGAACCACCAGTGGATCAACCAGGAAAGCGCTCGAAGGTTCCGACTTTCTCAAGCGTCAACGAACTCCTCTTGGCGCACGAACTCCGCAAGATTGGCGTGCACGAATGGGCGGATATTCGACTTGATCGATTCACCGAGGTCATCAACGGCGCAAACGATGCTCCTGTCCCGACTGCGGCTCATCGCCGTATCCGCACGACCGTTGGCCGCGTGATCTTCTCCGAAATTCTTGCACAGGGAATGCCGTTTTACAACTGCGCTCTTGGCAAGAAAGGTGCAGCGCGCGTCATCGACGACACATTCGCTCGTCGAGGAAAAGCGGCGACCATCGAGTTGCTCGATGCGCTCAAGGAAACTGGATTCAAGGCCAGTACAACCAGTGGACTTTCATTCGGCATCACCGATCTGCACATTCCTGAAAACAAGGAAAAACTGATCGCTGAAAGTCAGAAGAAGGTCGATCAAGCTCGGAAGGATTATGACGACGGCAACACCACCGATGACGAACGACGAAATCGCGTGATGGATGCTTGGTCCAAGTGTCGCGACGGACTTTCTGCGATGGTGTTGGAATCGCTCAAGACCGATCGACGAAATCAAGTTGCTGGAACGAAGCATGTCGCTGGAAATGTTCCAGGATCCCCTTCTCCCGCAAGTCCATCTGCTCGATACCTCAATCCCGTGTTCTTGTTCATGGACTCTGGCGCTCGAGGAAACAAGACTCAGATGCAGCAGCTGGCCGGCATGCGCGGACAGATGGCGAAGCCGAGTGGCGAGATTATGGAAACACCGATCAAGTCGAACTTCCGCGAAGGATTGTCCGTCATCGAGTATTTCTCCTCGACGCACGGTGCGCGTAAGGGTCTTTCCGATACTGCGCTCAAGACTGCAGATTCGGGCTATCTCACGCGAAAACTGTGCGACGTTGCACAGTCCGTCGTTGTGATCGAGCACGATTGCAAGCAAACTCGTGGCATCGCCAAGGAAGCTGTTTACAAAGGCGAAGAAGTCGATGTTCCGTTGCGTGACGTGCTCAAGGGCCGTACAAGTTGCGAGAACATCGTCGATCCACGAACGGACCGAACGATCGTTGCGCGCAACGAGATCATCACTGTTGAGAAGGCTCGACTCATCGAAGATCTCGGCGTACGAACTGTCTATGTGCGAAGCCCACTCACCTGCCAAACTCCTCGCGGCGTTTGCGCAACCTGCTACGGAATGGACATGTCCACCGGCAAGTTGGTTGAAGAAGGTCTTGCAGTGGGAATCATTGCAGCGCAGTCCATCGGCGAGCCTGGAACTCAGTTGACGATGCGTACTTTCCACACAGGTGGAATCGCCGTCAGTGCCACAACGGAAAATCAGTGGAAGGTCACGCAAGCTGGAACGATCGAATATGTCGATTGTGGCGAAGCGAAAGTCACCGCTGCAGCAGTTCCATACCGAATCGCTTTGCGCAAGACTGGAGAAGTCCGCGTGCTTGATGCGAAGGGTCGCGAACTTGAGAAGTATAAAGTTCCTTACGGAGCCATCTTGTTGTCGAATGCTGGCGATCAAGTGAAGAAGGGTCATGCTGTTATTGAATGGGATGTGCACGTTTCACCAATTCTTGCTGAAAAGAGTGGAACAATTCACTTCCGAGATATTCAAGAAGGCGAAACTGTTCGCATTGAACGCAAGGCAAATAAGGATGAAATGGTTGTCATCGAGCACAAGGGTGAAAAGCATCCGCGCTTGACGATTGAAGACGAAACTGGCAAGGTTCTCGATCTCCACCATCTTCCAGCGAAGGCACACATCGAAGTCAAGGATGGACAGGTCATCGAAGCAGGTCAGCGAATCGCGTTCACTCCAAAGGGAACGGCTCGATCCGCAGACATCGTCGGTGGACTCCCCCGTGTGACTGAAATCTTCGAAGCTCGCATTCCGCGCGATCCTGCTGTGTTGGCGCGAATTACTGGCCGAATCGAATTGCTTCCAAATGAGCGTCGTGGAAAGATGACAATCCGAATCCACGCCGAAGGTGCGAAAGAAGAACTTGCTGAAGATCACTATGTGCTTCAAGGCAAGCGTCTCTTGGTCCACTCGGGCGACAATGTCGAAGCTGGAGATGCTCTGACTGAAGGTGCGCTCACGCCATCTGAAATCCTTGGCATCAAGGGCGAGGATGAACTCTATCGATACATGCTCACTGAAGTGCAGAATGTGTATCGCGCTCAGGGCGTTCCGATTTCTGACAAGCACATCGAAGTTGTTCTGCGTCAGATGCTCAGCAAGGTTCGCGTCGTTGAAATCGGGGATACAACCCTGCTTCCAAACGATGTGGTCGAGCGATATGTCTTCCGCGGAATCAATGATTCACTCACTTCAATGTTGAAAATCGAAGATGCTGGTGGAACAACATTGGTCAAGGGAAGCCTCGTCGCAAAGGACGAAGTCAAACAGGCCAATGCGGAAGCAGAACTTGCTGGCAAGGCAATCGCCAAGACTCGCAAGCCAAAGCCTGCACGCGCACGAACACTCCTACTGGGAATCACGAAGGCATCGTTGCAATCCGAGAGTTTCCTCTCGGGCGCAAGTTTCCAAGAGACCACCAAGGTGCTGACCGAAGCGGCTCTCAAGGGCGCTGTCGACACTCTCGTTGGCTTGAAGGAAAACGTACTCCTAGGACATCTCATTCCAGCTGGAACCGGCTTCGAGATCTATACCAATCTCGTGATCAAGCACCTCGTCGAAAGTACGGGTGAAGAATTCACAGAAGCTGCTGAGATGGAAGCCGCCGCAATGGCAGCCGAAGCTCTCGGAGCAGATCGAATTGGATCGGCACCAACAATCAAGGACCTTTCTGGCAATTCCGCGAAGGAACAATTGATTCTGGAATCCAGCGAAGGCACGGCATTTGAAGCGGCCGACGACGGGGAGTAATTCCCCCGCGTCGGACAAGTTCAACGGAGTACGATCGAAGTTATGACCAACTCGGATGCTCAATCCTTGGACCAAAACTCGAAGCAAGAGTGGTACAAAGACGGGCTACGCTTTTCCTGCTCGCAGTGCGGCAATTGTTGCACCGGCGGTCCTGGAGCAGTCTGGTATACCGCAGATGAAGGTCGTGCGATGGCCGTTGCGCTTGGGCTGACCGACGAAGAATTCACAGCGAAGTACACGCGTCCAATTGCAGATCGACGCTCACTCAACGAATCTGAAACATCACACGGATTTGATTGCGTCTTTCTTGACCGAACGAGCCAACCAGGGCGAGCGCTCTGCGGGGTCTATACAGCGAGACCTGCACAGTGCAGAACATGGCCATTTTGGCCTGAGAATTTGACAACTCCAAAGGCTTGGAAGGCGGCGAAAGCGAAGACACCATGTCATGGAATGGACAATGGAACGCTCTATCCGATCGAGCAAATTCGAATCTTGCGCGAGCGAGATCATGTCGACAATCATTCTGCGCCGTGGTGATCCCACCCATCCGCGTTGAATCCATTTCTTCCAGAACATCCACCGCAAGATGAGACGATGCAGATTTGGTGGAGACTCTCCGCCGATCCGCTGATCGACGAAGCACTCAGAGCACTGCATGAACATGCCGCAACAGTCGTCGAACTGCATCGGCCAGTTTGTCTTGCTAGTGGCCGCTGTTGTCAATTCAAGAATCATGATCATCTGCTCGCAGTGACTGGATTGGAAGCGGCGTGGACATGGAGAAATACTCAGCGCGTGATTTCGATCGCAGCGGCGACGAATGCGCAGCAACAAGGCGCTTGTGCATATCTCGACGGAAAGCTCTGCTCGATCCATGGCGAGCGCCCCACTGGTTGTAGAACATATTTCTGCGATCGCGGCGACGGTACTTGGCAATCAACACTTTCTGAGTCGCTGCATCAATCCATTCGCCGCATCCATGATGAGCGCGAGATTCCATACCTTTGCGCCGAGTGGACATGGCTCGTCAAAGCGTTTTCTGCAGCGGATGAAAGAGGGGTTTTTTTCAAGGGGTCCCTCCACTAACATTGGCATTATGCGCGAGTATGAATTACGCCATGATCTGAAGCGCTCCGAAGTTGAGGGATATCAATTCCCCCTTGGGATCGAACCGATTTCGCTGCCTGCACCCAAGCAGGGATACACGCTCGAATACACGCCAGGCGATGATGGCGACCCTGACACATATGCGTTTCACATTGTGCTCAGTCATGATCGCTTGAGTGCGGTCATCCGCGATGCATTCGATTTTCTTCCTGCAGAGGTCGTGCCCATTGTCGAGATTGGCTCGCGAGATGCGTACCGCGCGCTGGATATTTATCTCGGATCAGAAATGATTCCAACTGATGACTTTCTGAAAGTCTGGAAACGCTTCGAACCTCTGCTTCTCGAAGACGGTTCGATCGGAGCTGGCGCAAATGCAGAGCAGCCATTTGTCGAAATTTTCTTGGACACTTGGAAGGGTCTCTTGATCAATGTGCCAATCAATATGCGGCGTGAAGTCGAACAGATGCTCGCTCGACATGGACTTCGAGAAGTCTTGGAGACATGGCCGCACGATTTGGATCATTCGCCAGAACCTCCATCGCAATTACGCGAAGTGTTGCGGACGGAAGATGATCAGAGTCCGGACTTAGATGAAATTCTCCTGCAACTTCGCGAAGCGTGGGGACTTGAATTGGATGTTGATCCCGATGCGAACGTGGATGAAAGTGGACGCCGACTTGGAATGGTGCTCTGGCATGCAATCATTCTTGCGGTACGCCAAGATCGCCGTGGAAAAGGCGCATACATCACAGTCTGGGCGACAGCGGGAAGCCTTGCAGAAATGGAACGCCTCGTGAATGATCATGTCGAAGAAAACATGCCGGAGTGGAGCTTTGAAGGTTTCTTCTCAGTGGACCGCGTTGCATTTGATGAACGACCAGACGAGATGGCGGAGTTAGATATGCGGCGCAAAAAACCAGAAGTGCATCTGACTGCAATCGACGAGTGGTGATCTGATTTGGGCTGTGTCTTTTCTTACTCACCTAAGTATGCACTTTGAATTCGCGAATCGCTCAGTAACTCACTCGATGGACCTTCGAATCCAATCGATCCTGTTTCCAGAACATAGCCTCGAGCCGAGAGCCCCAATGCGGCTCTTGCGTTCTGCTCGACGAGGAGCACAGTCAGACCTTCACTATTCAACTGCCGAATTGCCGCGAAAATTCTTGAGACAAGAATGGGCGCGATACCCATGGAGGGTTCATCCATCATCAAAAGTCGCGGCTTGCTGAGCAGAGCGCGGCCAATCGCAAGCATTTGTTGTTCGCCTCCCGAAAGCGTGCCTGCAATCTGACTCCCCCGTTCCTTAAGAACCGAGAAAAGCTCGTACACCTTGCCAAGATCTTGCGCGACACCAGCAGTGTCATTGCGCAAATATGCGCCCATCATCAGATTTTCCAGTACGGTCATTCTTGGAAAAACGCGACGACCTTCTGGAACTTGAACCAAGCCGCGGCGGATGACTTCGTCTGGACGAAGTCCAAGGATCGACTCGCCTGCGAAGCGAACATCACCACTGCGAGGTTCGATCACCTGACTGATCGACATAAGTGTTGTGCTCTTGCCTGCTCCATTGGATCCGATGATCGAGACGATTTCGCCATCGGACACGCGCAAAGAGACTCCACGCAAGACCTCGATCGGTCCATACCCAGTGTGTAGATTTCGAACCTCAAGCAGGGACTCGCTCATCCGTGATCCTCCGAGCCGAGATAGGCCTCGATGATTTTTGGATTCGCACGAATCTCCTCTGGAATGCCTTCAGCAATTTGCTTTCCATATTGGAGCACCAGAATTCGATCAGAGACTCCCATCACCAGTCGCATATGGTGTTCGATCAAGACCACAGTTGTTCCAGCATCACGAACTCTTCGAATGAGCGCCATCAATCCAACAACTTCAGATGGATTCATTCCTGCCGCAGGCTCGTCAAGCAAAATGATGGTTGGTTTTCCTCCGAGGGCACGAGCAATTTCCAACCTACGGCGAAATCCATAAGGCAAACTGCCAGCGGCTTGTTCCGCGCGATCACCCAACCCAACAAAATCGAGCAGTTTCTTTGCTGATTCGTGGAATTCTCTTCGTTCTCGATAGAACCTTGGAAGCCGAAAGAGTGCACTCATGAATCCAGTTTTCATTCGGTAATCCATACCCACGAGAACATTCTGGATCAGACTCAATTCATTGAAAAGACGAATGTTCTGAAAGGTTCTGGCAACTCCCGATCGTGCGATATGGTCTGGCGCTCTGCGCCCACGCGACCAACTGACAGCAGCCGCACCAACTCCGATTCCGCCGCCAATCAAAAGTGGCAAGAGGTTTTTTACAAGCGGCAAACTCCAAATCGTCGAGTACCAACTCGTGGCGGCAACGGACCATGGAAATGGTTGATTAAATTTATAGTTATCAATGATCACTGCCGTCCAGATGGTTTCAACATTGAGACCGAGGAGCGTAAAAATTCCCACTGCGAAAAACGCACATGCAAATTTAAAAAGAACCAAACCAGTCAGCGGTTCCACAATCTCTCGCCCATTGAATTCAACATGACCTTCTGTGGGCGCATAGATTCCTGTCACGGCATTAAACAGTGTTGTCTTCCCTGCTCCGTTGGGGCCGATGACGGCATAGATCTCGCCTTGCTTGACTGTGAAATGAACGTCTTGCACTGCAACCAACCCGCCGAATTTGACGGTCACCCCGTCGGCTCGAAGGACGCTCATTGCTTCGCCCTCTCGATTCGCGGTGGGATCAATCCGTTTGGCTTCAATCGCACCGCCAAGATCAATGCAAGACCAAAGATCAAGAACTTCCAATTGTTCGGGGAAAGCAAGACATTTCCTTGACTGCCAATTCCATTTGCAGCCATCCATGCAGTCGCCTTCACGAGAACAATCGAATTCAAACCAACCATGACCAACGCTCCAACAAGCACTCCTGCAATGCTTCCGATGCCACCAACGATCACTATGCACAAAGCAAGAATGGAAATTTGAAAGTCATAATTACTTGGTTCCCCAGTGGAACTCAGGACGCTTGCGGAGAGTCCACCAGCGAATGCCGCAATCGCCGCAGCGGTCGCAAATGCAATCAATTTGGTTCGCTCGACTCGAATTCCCATCGAGCGTGAAGCAATTTCATCTTCGCGAATACTGAACCATGCACGCCCTAAACGCGAGCGTTCCAAATTACGCACAGCAAACACAGTCAAAACCAAGAGAGCGAAGAATAAGTAGTACCACTTGTACTCATCCTCTGCGGTCCATTCGCTGCCACCAAAGGTTGGTGCTGGCAGCGGATTGATCCCTTGCGTTCCTTTCGTCACCACATCAAGATTCTTCAAGACATCTTGGACAATCTCTCCAAAGCCCAGAGTCACGATGGCCAGATAGTCGCCGCGCAATCCCAGCGTTGGTGCGCCCAAGATGAAGCCAGCGAATGCTCCGATGGGAATTGTCAGCGCAAGCGCGGGCCAGAATCCAAGTTGAAATGGATAAATCTCGCAGGTGAGAATGCCGAAGGAGTATGCGCCAATCGCCATAAATGCAGCGATTCCAAGATTCAGTAAGCCCGCATATCCAGTGACCACATTCAGTCCAAGCGCAAGAATTGCATAGAGAAACACTCCGCGAACTGCTTCACAAAGTTGCATTTTTGGCGGCAATACCACATCTAGAAGTGGAAGCAACGCTGCCAAGGCAAGAATGATGAAGATAGGACCGGGTCGCCAACGCATCGTCAGACTTTCTCCCTGCGTGTCGATCCAAGAAGTCCGTTGGGACGAAAGATCAAGATCAACACAAGAATGCAAAAGACGATCGTGTTCGTCCATCGTGTCTCGAGATATTGATCACTCATCGATCGCACGCAACCGATTGTCAACCCACCAAGGACTGCGCCTGGCAAACTGCCGATACCGCCAAGCACTGCTGCAGTGAATGCGTCCAACCCTGCTCGCGTGCCCATTTGAAAACCGATCGTATTGTTATAGAGCGAATAAATCACACTGGCGAAACCGCCGAGCGCACCCCCAATAAAAAACGTGGCGCCGATGACACGGTCAACGGGAATACCCATCAGAGATGCTGCGGTTGGATCTTGTGCAACGGCTCGCATCGCGCGTCCCAAACGAGTTCGCTTGACCATAAATGTCAGTCCAACCATCAGCGGGATTGTGACTGTAAAGACCAACAGATCCGCTGGTGTAATGCGAAGGAAACCATCACCGAGCAAATTGATTTGCGGAATGATCGCCGGAAAATTCTTTGGCGCTGCAGCAGAATTCCCGTTTGCAAACACCTTCATCGGAGCGCCACCCCAGAACAAACCAAGATTCATGCATACAAAAGAACATCCGATGGCAGAAACGAGCAGCGACAACTTGGACGATTTTCGCAGCGCGCGATACGCCAAACGATCAAGAGACCAATTCAATCCCCCGCAAAAGACCGCGCTTCCAATGAGCATCAACGCGACTCCAAAGACCTGACCCGAAGGTCCCCACGCTTCCATTCCCAGTGCGCCCAATAATGTCAATGCGAGAAATGCACCGAGCATGAAAACATCGCCGTGGGCGAAATTGATCAACTCGATGATGCCATACACCATCGTGTATCCGATGGCGATCAAGGCGATGATCATGCCATTTGAAAGGCCTGTGATCAGCTGTTGCGAAAAGACTTCGAAGTCAAGCATGGGAATCGGCGGTATCAATTTCCCAAAACTTTGACAAACACAAATTTGCCATCTTGCACTGTCTGTCCACTCATCACACGACTTGATGTATCACCGTTTGCGTCAAAACTCCACTTGCCCAGCACGCCGTTGAAATCTTTCGTCGCAGCAACCGCGGCCAGAATTCCTGAGCGATCCTTTGTCTTTGCTTGTGCGATCGCCAGCAAGATCACTCGGGCAGATTCATACCCATAGGATGCATACGCTTCGGGCACTGCGCCAAACTTCGATTGGTATGCGGCGCAAAACTCTGCGCCTTTTCCAGTCATTTTTTCAGGAGGCAATCCACCGAATGTGATGTATGTCTTGCCATTCAAATTTGCAGCTCCAGCGGCTTCAATAAATGCTTGTTCAAAACATCCATCCGGCACCATAAACATTCCTTCGTATCCACCCGATCGCATGTCTTTGGCAACTTGTCCAGCATTACTCTGAGTTGTTCCACCGAAATAGACCATATCCGGCTTGGTCGCCTTCACCTTTGTAGCAAGCGAACGATAATTTGCGGCCTTGGAATCAATTTCTTCAAAGCCGACAACTTCCATTCCAATGGACTCCGCCTGTTTTCGATAGACAGCCGTGATCCCTTTGCCGTAGAGCTCACGATCATTCAAGATGAAGACTTTTTTTGCTCCAAGAAATTTCGACCAATTTGCAGCTTCGACTCCCTGCAAGTCATCGGTGGGAACAACTCTGAAATAATTGATTTTCCCACTGGGGCGATAGACATCAGGTTCATTGGCTTCACCAAAGCCAGGCTTGGTCAAACCTGGATAGGTATTCGCAGGGCTGACCATCACAAGGCCCGCACGATTGAGAATCGGTATCGCAACCTTCGCTGCACCAGAATTGAAAGTCCCAATGTATGCCACACAAGTATCGTCTTTGACAGCTGAATTTGCATTCTGTGCTTCAACGGCAGGATCCCAATTCCCGCGTTGTGGACTTGCGTCATCCATGTCCTCATATGCAATCGTCCATCCATCAACCTGACCGCCAACTTCAGCGATCGCTAAATTGATTCCATTGACCATTGTGCTCGTCTGTGCATTAGCACTTCCCGTGCGTGGAAGGCTTGAAATGATCTTGAGCGTTCCTTTCGTGGCTGGCGCGGCAACTTTCACCTCTTGCCCCGCAGCAAGAACAACAGAACAGGCACTCAAGATGGAAAGCAGTATTGCTGAATTTTTCATTTTTTAGTTTCTCCGAGTTCGTGATGACCGTCCGTGATTTCTCTGAAGCAAGTTGAGATTTGCCTCTGAAGTTTAGCGTGATTTCTTCTCTACCGTTGTAGAACGATCCACAGAAAGATTTGCGACTTGAAGAATGACCCGCGCAGATTCCAATCCTGGATCGTGACCAGCAAAGGTCGAAGCAACCGCATCAAGACCTTTGGAAATTTCTGCACGCCACTTCGCATCTCCCGCCATTTTCAACGCAGCCGCAAGAATCGGCTCGGACGAGCCAGAATATGGGACGAATTCTGGCACTAATTCACGACCAGCGAGAATATTCGGCAGCAACCGATACGGCGCCTTCAGCATGATTCGTGCGCCCACACACGCGAGTGCTCCTGCGCGATAAAGACCAATCACTGGTTTGCGTGCGCGTGTCAAATCCAATGTGACTGTCCCCGATACCGCCACAGCAAAGTCGCACCATTGAGCAGCTTGATCGATCACATTGGTCATCAATGTCGTGCCGACTGGAAGCGTTCCTGTGATTTGTTCAAATCGTTGCGCGACTACGGGACTCGCTGCAGCAACCACCGCAGTCGCCTGCGGAAAATCGCGCCGAATTGCAGCGAAAATTTCCAGTAAGAGAGCACCGTTTCGATCAACCTCGATTGATCTTGAACCTGGCAACAGAAGGACTTTGGGGGTTCCTTGCGCAGGTTCTTTCCACTCGTCCGAACTCGCAAAGCTTTCATGCGGATCATTGAGCACTGGATGACCAACGAATGTTGCATCAACTCCACGCGCACGAAACCACGCTTCTTCAAAGGGCAAGAGACAAATCACATGGTCCGTTAAACGGCGAAGTTTGTGAATCCGCCAACCACCCCACGCCCACATTTGCGGGGCAACCAAATGCACGACGCGCGCACCGCGCTTCTTCATTCGCTTGCACATAGGAAAATTCGCGGCGGGTGAATCGACTGGGACATGAACAAGAACTTGATTGATCGCAGCCCATCGGTCAATCTCGCCGGCAACTTTTCGAATCGCCAATATCTTGTCCAGAGCTGGAATTCCCATCGTTCCATCATCCGCAGTTCTGCCCATCATTTCGGCGCCCGCGGCTTCCATGCGACGGCCTCCCCATGCGACAATTCGCAACTCTGGATTCAATCGACGGAGTTCGCGAATGACAGGAGCTGCGTGCGCATCCCCAGAGGGTTCGAACGCAGTGAAGAGAATGATCGGCGCAGTTCCTGCCACCGACGAAGCCTATCAGCGCAATGATTTGCCGTCTCGCTACCATTCCCGACCCGAAGGAAATGGAAATTCAACATGCTGAAACGAACACAATATTGCGGCGAACTTCGACCATCCCATGCAGGACAAACTGTCACGCTTTGCGGTTGGATCAATACATACCGAGAACAAGGGAAAGGACTTTTCTTTGTGGATCTTCGAGACAAAGAAGGTCTCGCCCAGGTGGTCTTTGGAATTGAATCAAGTGCTGCAGCTCTGATTGACAGCGCTCGGGGATTGCGACGCGAAGATGTGATCGGAGTTCGCGGAACAGTTCGCATTCGCACAGGTGGTGCGAATCCCAAACTTGCCAGCGGCGAAGTGGAATTGGTTGCAGAGGAAATCGAGATCTTCAATAAAGCAGAAGCACCACCCATTCTTCCAGACGAGCACGACGCTGACAAGATCAACGAAGAAACCAGACTGAAGTATCGATACATCGACTTGCGCCGTCCGCGCATGCAAAGCATTCTCAAGACGCGTTCGCGCATCACCAAATTCACGCGTGATTATTTTGCACAACACCGTTTTCTCGAAATCGAAACGCCGTTGCTGATCAAGAGCACTCCAGAAGGTGCGCGTGATTTCGTTGTTCCAAGCAGACTTCACCCAGGTCAGTGGTATGCCCTTCCGCAAAGTCCACAGCTTTTCAAGCAGATTTTGATGGTTGCTGGTTGCGACCGTTACCTTCAAATTTGTCGCTGTCTTCGCGATGAAGATCCGCGCGCAGATCGCCAAGCAGAATTCAGCCAGATCGATTTAGAGATGAGTTTCGTCGAACGTTCCGACATCATGGACATGATGAGTGGCTTCGTCGCAGGTCTTTGGACAGAACTGTTTTCATACGACGTCGGAACTCTGCCTCGGATCACTTGGATCGATGCGATGGAAAAGTATGGCATCGATCGACCCGACACGCGATTCGATCTCTTCATCCAAGACGTTTCCGATCTTGCTGCAAAGTGCGATTTCGGTGTCTTTCAGCAGGCACTCGCCAAGCGCAGTCCAACAGGAAAGTCTGGTGTCGTAAAATGCTTGAAGATTCCTGGCGGCGCAGAAAAACTCACGCGCAAGATGACCGACGGTTATAGCGAGTGGGTCAAGACGTTCCGCGCTGGCGGCGTTCCAGTCGTGAAGTACACCGCTGCAGGCTTCGAATCTGGAATCGCCAAATTCATCGGGCCAATTGCAGAAGAATTGAAAGCACGACTTGGACTTGAAGTCGGAGACGCCGTTCTTTTTGCCGCAGATTCGTGGGATATTGCAACAAAAACGATGGGCGAACTTCGCCTGCGAATTGCCAACGACTTGAAACTCATTCCAGAAGGAAAGTGGAATTTCCTCTGGGTCATCGACTTCCCAATGTTTGAATGGGACGATGAAGGCAAGCGATGGGTCGCACTTCACCATCCATTCACCAGTCCAAATCCAGATCAATTTGGAATCTTGGAAAGTGATCCCGGCGCATGTCTCTCCGCAGGCTATGACTTGGTGCTCAACGGAAGCGAAATCGCTGGAGGCTCGATCCGTATGCACCGTATGGATGTACAGCAACGCGTTTTCAATCTCATCGGCCTCACAAATGAAGAGGCGCAAGCGAAGTTTGGCTTCTTACTTTCTGCACTTCGCCACGGCGCACCTCCGCACGGCGGAATTGCATTCGGACTTGATCGTCTCGTAATGCATGTCGTCGGTACGGACAATATTCGAGATGTGATTGCATTCCCAAAGACTCAGTCTGGCGGAGATCTGATGATCGAAGCACCAAGTCCAATCAGCGATGATCAACTGCGCGAACTCAGCGTCAAAAGCACTGTCACTCCAGCATAAGTTTTGCGATCAATGCACGCCTTGAGCCGAAAGCCATCGCTCGGATTCGAGCGCTGCTTGACATCCCATTCCCGCTGCAGTGACCGCTTGTCGATAATGCGCATCTGCGACATCGCCTGCCGCAAAAACGCCATCGAAGTTCGTTGCGCAAGACCGAGTCGAAAGCGCGATGTACCCCTTCTCGTCCAAAGCAATCCCAGATGAGCGCAGGAAATCCGTCGCTGGCGAATGGCCAATTGCAATAAAGAGTCCGCTGACTGGCAACATCGATCGCGCGCCAGTCACAGTGTCTTCAAGTTCAACAGCTTCGATTCGTTCGGCACCTGTGACGTTCACCAGTTTTTTATTCCAAACCGCGACCGCATTGGGCATCGATAGAAGTCTGTCTTGCATCACTTTCGATGCCCGAAACGAATCGCGCCGATGGATGACATACACCTTCGACGCGAATTTCGTCAGATAGGTCGCCTCTTCCATTGCAGTATCTCCGCCGCCGATGACCGCGAGTTCTTTGCCGCGATAGACAGGCAGCGCACCATCGCAAACTGCGCATGCGCTGACTCCGCCACCAATTTGTGCCAAGCGCAATTCGTTGGGCGCGCCAACCCAATTCGCCACGGCTCCTGTTGCAATGATGACACTATGCGCACGCAATGTTTTTCCACTTGCAAGTTTCACTTCAAATGGACGCGCCTGAAAATTGCACTCAATGACATCATCTTCGCAAATGCGCGTGCCAAACTTTTCGGCTTGCTTGCGAAAATGCTCCATCAGTTCTGGGCCAGTCACACCCGAAGGAAAACCAGGATAATTCTCGACCTCAGTTGTCAACATCAACTGACCACCCGGCAACACTGGCGCAGGATCGGATCGTGGAACTCCAATCACACAAAGCGGCGAGAGATTCGCGCGCGCTGCATAAATCGCTGCAGTCCATCCAGCTGGTCCTGATCCGATGATCAAGATTCGTTCGACTCCGTCGGTCTTCATCATTTCAACAGTCCTTCTTGACGGGCAAGTGCCCGAACGGGCGGCCAAAGCACCAAGTCTCCAACCGAACCATCCATCGAATGCGTCGCACCGTTGTCATCTTCATGATTTGCGCCAATAGCCCACAACATGCAGCCTGTCGCCCAAACGGGACCGTATGGCGTCGAGATTGCTTGACGAGCAGATAAAGCGCGATACTTCAAATGGGGCACCATCTTTGACTTTGCATCAGATTTCTCATATGGATCGAAGTCGAATCTCTTTGGAATGGAAACAGCGTATGCACGTTCGGGACTCTTCGGCCATGTATTCTTAAAATCCCTGTAATACCCGCATAATCCTGCGGCCACGACGGTGCCATTCACCTCGGAAATCACAGCATCTCGCCAAGCAAATGCACGAGCGAGGTCACGAACCATTGTCACCACAATCCCATATTTGATTGGATTTGTTCGGGATATCTCTGTCGATGTTTTCTGCATAATGGAATCTGGGCGCAATCTCCAACGGCGCCACCAATCGTCATACACGTTCTTCAACTTTTCCTCACTGGCTTCTAGCGAACCGTGAACGGTTGAAATTCGCCGCCACATTTCTTGCGTTCCAAACGTTTGGAGTGGAGCGGCAGCCAACTCATACTCACCGATCACGTTTGCAAATTGCTCGGGCTCAACATTTCCGCCCGTTGATTTCAACGCTCGATTGATCACTGCCGATGCAACGATTTGGTCCCCTTCTGGCATCTGCAATCGGCGCAGCTTTTCATTATCCGCGGGCTTGAGAAATGAATATTCTTTGAGCGCAACTTTCTGTATCACATCGACAGGAAGTCGATCCAAATTTCCCCACATAAAATCGCGGTGAATCGAAAGATTTTCCGCCAGGCTTTCCAAGCCGAACAACTTTTCTTCCAACATACTTTGCTCGCATACCTGACGCAGAATGCGCGCATAGGCAATACCAACTGCAAAGGCGGCGTCAAACTTGCCCGCCTCTCCCAGGCGATACATCTCAGCGGTGGCATATGCGCCCATTGTTCGAATCGCGCGAAAGTAACTGCAGTTCATGCGCCCATCGTTTGTCCCATCACCAAACGTAATCGTCACTCCAGCTTTCACCCATGCAGGATCGACTCCTTTGGTGCCATATTGCAAACCAAAGACAGTCGCATACTGTGCTGCAATCAACGCCTCGCCCATTGCCGAATTTGCTTGAGCCCACTTGGAAACTTCGCTCCAACGCTCCATCTTGTTCCAGATTGTTGTTTGGTTGAAGTCTTCTCCAATTTCCATCGGCGGCGGTGTCATCTTCAGATATGCGGCGAAGATGAGTGTCGCGCTTCGATCCTTTATGGCAATATCCTTCAGCTGCTTATTCAAATCCGCAGTCATTGTGGCATCCTCGCCATAGACAGTTTGGGAAGCAAGCAAAGTGAAACCGATCATCAGGACACGACCGAAAGAGGAAATAAAATTCTTGCGCATAAGAATATAAAGAGTAGCAGACTGCTCTTCGCTCGTTGCTCGTTACACTCGTCGCTTCATCGGTTTCCGCAGATACTCTACGCATTCCGCCTGAAAGAAAATTGAAGCCAACCACTATGTCATCACTCCCATTGCCAGAAAAAGTGAACGTCCTCCTCATCGGTTCTGGAGGACGCGAACATGCAATTGCATGGCGACTTTCGCAATCGACGCATCTTGGAAAACTCTGGGTCGATTCGAATGCGAATGCTGGATTGCTTGCATTAGGCACCGCTTGCCCAGAAGAATTTTCTCTCAAGCGAAAGTATTACCTCGAACGATGGCTCGTGCAAGAGAACATTGGGTTCATCATCATTGGACCAGAAGGTCCTCTCGCCGAGGGAATGGTTGATGCGCTCGAAAATCTAGAACGACCGATCTTTGGTCCCACCAAAGCAGCGGCTCGGTTGGAATGGGACAAGGCGTACGCAAAAACCATCATGCGCCAAACATCAATTCCTACTCCAGAAGGCCGTGTTTGCACGACACTCGGAGCCGCACTTGCGTATGTCACTGAACGCGACGAACCCTGTGTGGTGAAAGCGACAGGCTTGTGCGCGGGCAAAGGCGTGACAGTCTGCAAAGACAAACACGAAGCAATCGCAGCAGTTCGAAAATGTATGGAATCCAAGGAATTTGGTGACGCTGGAACTTCGGTCGTCATCGAAGAAAGACTTGAAGGCCAAGAAGTTTCTGTGCTCGCACTCGTTGACGGTCGCACAATCACAGTGCTCGATACGTGCCAAGATCACAAACAAGTTGGCGAAGGAGACACGGGTCCAAACACTGGCGGAATGGGCGCGTTCTGCCCAACGCCTCTGTTGAGCGACGCTGATCTTCAAGCCATTGCACGCGATGTTTTCGTCCCAGCGGTCGATGGACTTCGCCGACAGGGAATCGAATTTCGAGGCGTGCTCTTCGCAGGCTTGATGCTCACGCATGC
>CAMDEL010000001.1 GCA_945896765.1 Singulisphaera sp. GP187 | reverse complement strand
ATTCGCTTCATCGCACCACGCATCGCAGCAAGATCAACAACGCAAGGAACACCAGTGAAATCTTGTAAGACCACTCGTCCTGGCATGAAAGGAATTTCTTCGTCGCTCGGCTTCGCTGGGTCGTACTGCGCAAGAGCTCGCACATGATCCTCGGTATAGATTCGACCATCAAGATTTCGCAGCACACTTTCCAAGAGAACGCGAATGGAATATGGCAGTCGATCGATGTTGCCCACGGACTTCAACGCACTCAACTTCCAGATCGTTCGATCTCCGTTTGCGGTACGAATGGTGGACTTTGCTTGAAACGGATCGAGAGTGCTCACGGCGTTGAATCTCCTTCTATGTGCTCTTCTTGGGGCTGAAATCTGATTCTAGCGAGAGTCTCGCCAGCCTTCAACGACGATGCGCCAAATCTCGCTTACACGCTTGTTTGCACAGTTGGCACGATGCGTTCGAAGGTCGTCGCTTCGAAGAAATTTGCGCGGCGCATCAAGGCGAAACTTGCAACGATTCTGCTTGGAAATTCAACAATTCTTGTGTTGTATCCCGCAGCGGTGCCGTTGAATTCGTCGCGCGCCAATGCGATGCGCTGTTCGGCATCGCTCAGCGCTTCTTGCAGACGCAGAAAGACCTCGCCGGATTTGAGATTTGGGTACGCCTCGATGATTGCGTCAATCATCGGCATTGCGACTTTCGCATGTCCATGCGCAGACTTGCGATTTTCCAACATTGCTTGTGCGCGAAGAAATGCGATCGCTTTTTGCAATCTCCCTTCGTGATCACGGATTGCAGATGCACACTCGATCAATCCTCGAATCAAATCCGCGCGCCGCTTCAACTGCACGTCGATATTTGACGCAGCACGAACAACACGATTGCGTAAATCAATCAGTTCGTTGAACATCCAGACAAACCACGCGAGTGCGAAGACCATACAAAAACTCGCGAAGCCAATCGCGAAGTACCACGGAAACTTTCGTCCAAGGTGCCCATTGTCGTCTGCAGCATCGATCATCAACAAACCTCCTACGGCGAGAAATCCAATGATTGCATAGAACCATCCAGCGGTTCCGTGACCACTGGTGACAGCCGCTTCATTGCGAGTCGAGATCAAAAACAATCGTGCCTCCGCGCCTTCGGTCGCAGTTCCCTTTCGCCCACCACGAGCGATTTCCACATCAACAACGTCTTCTCTCTGACGCGCATATCCCACTACAAACAAGGGCGTTCCAATGCGAATTCCATCCTCTGAGAATGTCCGAACACCGTTGGAGCCAGAGACAGAACCGGCAGGACCTTTGCCATAATAAAGTGGCTCTCCCTCATTCACGACTTGATAAAAAAGTGTTTCTTTCTCCACCTTTGCGCCTTCCCAGTGCACGAGAATTCTCCCGCTGTCATCTTCGACTTCAAGCGCAGTTTGATCGAGACTATTGGCAACAACATCAGAGCCATGATCGGTCACAACCTTCGTTGTCGTATTGCCCTTGCTGTCCGTACTTGTCACCGTGCGACGCCGAGTCCAATGCTCGGAGATTGTCCATGAAAAACAAACGCAAGGCGACTCGCAGAGATAACCAATCACGGGATTGCGCGCGACGGCATTCCCCTTGATTTCCACATCTCCTACAAAGACACCTCCAATCGGCGTCGTCGGCATCGCACGCAAGATTGCGCGGCGGCGGAATCTTCGCAGCGAAAAGAAGACGAAGAGCAGCGAGAAAAACGCACTCGCAATGACAATCCACATACGCGTGGATCCGTCACTTGTCATGATGTACCAGTCAAGCGGCGCACGGTCATCATGAAACTCGACTTGATCGAGGAATGCAGCCCGTACACGATTGCGCAGTACAAAATAGACGCCAAGAGTGATCCACCGAGAAGCGACCAGCGTCTGCCGGCGACAGATTCCAAACTTCCAGGGATCATCATTCCAGGCTCGATCGCTGAAAGAGCAAGGTTCATCGGACTTGCGGCATTGATTATCGCTCCTCCGTATGGAATTGAACCGCCGATCGACCAACCGCACAATCCAATCGACCCGCCAATAATTGCCACCACGCCTGTCGCTCCAACAACCGATGCAATTGTTCCTTTGCTCTTGACCGACCACTGCAAACCGACCATCACGCAGAGTGCGGTGAATGAAGTCAACACGATCGGAAGTGCAAGCGCGACTTCAGGAAGCACAATTGGAACGGACACTTTGCCAGTACCGACGATTTCCGAAACCATCAAATTTGCACCACTGCCAAATCCGTTGGTGATGAAATACAAGGAAGCAATCCCAAGTGTTGCGCATGGCACCGCGATCAGCGGAAGCAAATACTGCACTAAACCACGCAGTTTTCCTGCGATATATGCACCAGGTTGAATTGGAGTCGTCAGAAGAATGTCCAGCGATTTGTCTTCGCGTTCGCGACTGACCGCAGTCGCGCTCAAATTCAGTGCGGTGAGAATCACAACCAATATCTCCGCGCCAATGACAGATGCGAGCGCCAACCGAGTCTGGAAAGCATTCAGAGTTCCAGAACGCGAGAGCAAGACGATCACAAATCCAATCGAGATTGCAAAAGAAATGAAGACCCACCGAATTGTTTTTGCCCTCATTGTTTGGCTTCTCGAATGAAGTTCACGCCATGCAATGGGACTTGATCCAACGCGTCGCGGGTCGCGACTCGAATCGCCTCCCAGTCCTTTCGCGCCACCGCTGATCAGTGCGCCGCCGAGAATGCGAACGCGCAGAGTTGAATATGCGATCAAGAAAATCGAAAGCAGAGTGAAGAACCATAACTGCGTTGAGACTGGCGAACCAAGCCACATGCGTTGCGGCCAGAGATATCCAGTACCGGCGAAATCCATAGGGATGTAGATGTTCGACTGTAATAGCACGTTTAAAGTCAGAAATGGATTGAGTGGAGTCATCCATGTTGTAAAGACTGCATCGCTTCCCACTGCGATTGGCGTTTGTAGTGCAAGGTCCAACGCATATGTTGTAAAGAGAAAAAGGATGATGGCGCAATAGAACACGAACACAGATCGACGACCACCCGTGCGCGTCACACTCAATGTGATTGCGATTGTTCCCATCACCAGCGCGCTCGATGCAGATATTGCATAACTCTCGATGATCGCAGAGCCTGGCACACCACCGAAGAGTTGTGTCACGGCGAAAAGAGGAAAGGTGCTGATCAAAAGTGCGAGAACAAAAAACAATCGGCCAAATAAATTGCCGAGCACGATCTGCAATGAACTGAGTGGAGATGTCAGCATCACATCCCATGTTTGCGGATTCGATTCTTGCGCAATCGCGCCACCCATAAAAATCGGCGCAAGAATGCAAATCAGAAAGACCTGCCCGAAACTGACAATCGAGAATGCTCGCGCGCCGCTCTGCGACAATTCGCGAAGAGTCGTGCCCGACCCAATGAGGGCAACCAGCAGGACCATCACCATAAGTGCTAAATATCCTGAACGAATCATCAGATGACGAGTGCGACAAGATCCCCCTTGAACCAAGCGAAGCGCGATTGGGTTCAAAGGAAGAACCTGCAGAATGCGCATAAAGGGCCCGCTCATTGATTCTTGATGATAACTGCCGTTGACGCTACCCCCGACTGGCGAATACTCTCATGACGCTGCGGCACTCCGCCGTCGGCACTTTTTCACCCGCTCTCCCCGACAGCAGTCGGTGAGGTAGGAAATTCGGGGTACTCCCCCGACGAGCTCGCAAGGGTTCGTATAGATCTGACGCGCTGATTCTCGACTGACTCCTCATTTGTGATCTGAACTCTTTCAAACAGGATTCCCGAAACTGAACGATTCAAACTGCGCCTGATTTCCTGCCTGCATCCGACTGTCATTGTCGATTTGGGATTACGCCCTTTGAAAGGGGTCCCCGTTATGACAGGACAGACTGATTTGATCAACCTGACATTTGTCGAAGTGCTGCTTATTGCAGCCGCGTTATTTCTGGGACTCGTTTGCGGCGGCATCGCAATCGGTTTGTACACAGGCCGAAGTCTTCGAAGAGCCAAACAGCAGGCCGAAGAAGTGATCCGAAGCGCAGAGTCCACGGCAAGTAATCGTGCCAAAGACATTCAGCTTGCCGCTCAGAAACAAGCGGCAGAGCGAAGAAGCGAAGTCGACCGCGAAGTGAAACTCGCTTTGCAAAGTATGCAAGAGAGTCAAGTCAGAACTCAGAAAATTCAGGAAACACTCGAGCGCAAACTCGAGCACATCAATGACCGCGAAGTTCGGCTCGACCAACAAGACAAAGCGATCAACGCACGCCAAGCAGAACTGGCGCAAGCCCTCACCACCGTCACGCAGGAACGGGAATCGATTCAGCGTCGACTCTCCGAAATTGCTGGACTGACAGTCGAACAAGCGCGAGAGATTTTCTTGGAAGATGTTCGCAACAACAGTATGCGTCAGGCCGCCGTGGTCGAGCACAAAATCATTACCGAAGCAGAAGCGAAAGCCGGCGAGCGTGCGAGAGAAATCACTCTGATGGCAATCCAGCGTTATGCCGCAGAAACCGTGTCAGATTCGACCATTCGCAGCGTCAAGATCCCCAGCGAAGAAATGAAGGGGCGCATCATTGGACGCGAAGGCCGCAACATTCGAGCAATTGAAAAGTTGACTGGCGTTGACATTCTCATCGATGACACGCCTGGCGTGATCAGCGTTTCTTGCTTCGATCGTGTGCGTCAAGCCATTGCGGCAGAGACCTTGCAGAAGTTGGTTGCGGATGGCCGAGTCCATCCATCGCGTGTCGAGGAAGTCGTCGAGCAAGTTCGCAAGGACATTCATCAACGCATTATTCAGCATGGAACCGAAGCTGCGCTCGAAGCAGACATTCGTGGATTGAATCCCAAGATCATTGAGGCAATGGGCAAGTTGCACTTCCGGACGAGTTATGGTCAGAACGTGCTGCGACATTCTTTGGAAGTTGCTTTTCTTTCGCAGCTGATCGCGGATCAACTTGGGCTCAACGGCGCGATCGCTCGCCGCGCAGGATTTCTGCATGACATCGGCAAAGCGATGGATCATGAGATTGAAGGTGGGCATCCAGCGATCGGTATGGAATTCGCGGCGCGTCATGGCGAAAAAACAGATGCTGTCTTGAATGCGATTGGTGGACATCACTCTGATATTCCGCCGACAACTCCGTACACCCCAATTGTGATGGCGGCCGACGCCCTCTCTGGCGCACGACCTGGAGCGCGACGCGAGTCGATGGAGCTTTA
Source organism: Singulisphaera sp. GP187 (assembly GCA_945896765.1). GTDB lineage: Bacteria > Planctomycetota > Phycisphaerae > Phycisphaerales > SM1A02 > F1-60-MAGs104. Next base: position 28,648 of record CAMDEL010000001.1, on the reverse strand, counting down.
CATCAAACGCCTCGAACAGCTCGAAGCGATTGCGCGTGAGCAACCTTCCGTGACCGAAGCTTTCGCCGTGCAGGCGGGACGCGAAATTCGCGTCATCGTCGACGCTCGCAAAGCCGATGATGCGACAACACACATGATTGCCACAGCGATTGCCAAGCGCGTCGAAGATGAGATGACGTTTCCTGGCGAGATCAAGGTCTCTGTGCTTCGTGAAGTCCGAGCCGAAGCTGTTGCGAGATAGACTGCATTTCAGAGGAAACAACTATGGATGAAACTCCGCAGAATCAAACTCCCCCCCCATTTTCGAATGCGATTCCCTCAGCATTCACTGCGGCTCAACTTGAAACAGCCAAGAGCAAGAAGGTTGCGGCCGGCGTGCTTGGGATTCTGCTTGGAGCGCTTGGAATTCACAAGTTTGTGCTTGGATATCAGTTGGCAGGAATCATTATGTTGGGGGTGACGATTGTTGGTTCTGTGGTGACTGCCTGTCTGTGTCTTCCAGGATCAGGTGCGCTCGTGATGGCGATCATCGGCATCGTCGAAGGCATCACCTATCTCACCAAGAGCGATGAAGAATTCTGCCGAACCTATATCGTCAATCGACGCGAGTGGTTTTAAGCGACATCGTGCAGACGCTCAGTGAAATTCGCGCGATGCTGGATGTTCGAGGCATTCATCCAAGGCATCGATTCGGCCAAAACTTTCTGCATGATCACAATCAGATTCGCCGGATCATCGCGCGCGCTGGCGTGAAGCATGGTGATTGCGTGCTTGAAGTCGGCCCTGGTACTGGCGCACTGACCGAAGCACTTGTGGAAGTCGGCGCAAACATTGTTGCATGCGAAATCGATCGAGATATGGCGGCGATTCTGACAGATCGGGTGATTGCTCGCGCTCCAGAACAAGTCTCGCTGATTGTTGCGGATTGCCTCGATGGAAAGCACAAACTTTCCGCTGAATTGATGGCGGAAATCGATCGCCGCTTTGGGGGAAAGTCCTTCAAACTTGTGGCGAATCTGCCTTATCAAGCTGCGACTCCATTGATCATTCTGCTCATGACAACGCGGCGCGATTGCATCGGACAATATGCAACCATCCAACGCGAAGTTGCGCAGCGATTGATCGCCTCGCCACGATGTGGTGAGTACGGACCTCTTTCGATCCTTTCGCATTTGCTCAGTCGCACCGAAATTTTTGCCGAACTTCCACCATCATGTTTTTGGCCATCGCCCGAAGTGACGAGTTCCATGATTGCGATTGAACAACTTGAACAACCTCCGACATTCGATGTCGCTGCACTCAGCGCATTCATGCAAACACTTTTTAACAAGCGGCGCAAACAACTCGGAGCGATACTCGGTCGCAGCGGAACATGGCCCACGGGTATCGAACCAACGATGCGGCCGGAAGAACTTGCACCAGAGCAAGTTGTTCAATTGATGCATGCGCGCTGAATTTTGGCGGATGGGCTCGAATATGGTTCGTGCAGATTTTTGGCAGCAGACTGATTTGCCCCCGGGCTCAAACATGCATGGACTCAAAAGTGGTTCGTACAGATTTTGGCAGCGGACTGATTCGCCCCCGGGCTCAAACATGCATGGACTCAAAAGTGGTTCGTGCAGATTTTGGCAGCGGACTGATTTGCCCCCGGGCTCAAACATGCTGCGCCGAGCTGCGCAGACTTGCTCGGCTTGCAAACTCGCCGAGGTTCAAATCATTCCGCTGCCCACGTTGGCGAATCAAATTCTCGCTCGAACGTTTTTCAGATTCCGTCGCACATTCGTTTGCGTATCCAGCCGTTGGAAAGTTCTCTCGGGCGAGTTCCGCAGGCGGCCGACGGCGCTTGCAATAAAATTTCACAAATCGGATCGTGTCGGTCGCCGAGGACTGTCTGAGCCCCGAGAGGACTTTTCACGGCTGAACACTTATGCATTTCCGTGGCTGTGTCTGTGTCTGTGTCTGTTTCCGTCTCACATCTGTTTGCGTATCCAGCCGCTGGAAAGTTCTCTCGGGCGAGTTCCGCAGGCGGCCGACGTCACTTGCAATAAAATTTCACAAACCGGATCGTGTCGGTCGCCGAGGACTGTCTGAGCCCCGAGAGGACTTTTCACGGCTGAACACTTATGCATTTCTGTGGCTGTATTCGTGGCTGTATTCGTGGCTGTTTCCGCGGCTGTTTCCGCGGCTGTTTCCGTGGCTGTAAAAGTTGCGCGAACTCCCCACCATCGAACCGCCAAAAATTTCTTCAGAATCGACTTGACTTATTATTCATCTGACTGCATAATAATGCGCCATGGTCGCCAAAGCTCAACGTCACCGCCAAATCATCAAGCTGATTGAATCGGGACGAATCTCCAGTCAGTTCGATCTCGCGCAACAATTGTCGCGCGTCGGTATCGATACAACCCAAACAACGCTCTCGCGCGACCTCACGGAAATTGGCGTCGTGAAGTCCGCTGCGGGATATCAAGTTCTTTCTGCAATGCTTGCATCGGGAAGCGAAACTCTCCCCGTTGACCGAATTTCATCACTCACTGCTACGGTTCGCAGACTCCTGCTTGAAGTTGCCATCGGCGGCACGCAAGCGGTCGTGCACACGCCGCCTGGTCAAGCCAGTGCGCTTGCTGTCGAAATCGATCGTGCGAAATTACTGGGAGTCATTGGAACAATTGCAGGTGATGACTGCATCTTCATCGCATGCACAACAAACAGCGCAGCGAAATCAGTCGCACGTCGATTGCAATCTCTCTCGCAAGGTTCTGCCGGTGATCCACGAACCTCCAGATCGCAACGACGATCCCCCGCTCATTCCTGAAAGATGTCCATGAGTCACCTTCCATCATCCACGCTATCCCCATTCACGCGTTGCCGAGCAGTCGTTGTTGGCGCAGCGGGATACTCCGGCGCAGAAATCGTTGGCATTCTGCTGCAGCATGACGCAATCGATCTCGTTGGGCTCTTTGCATCAGCCACGCGCGCCGAAAACGTTCTTCGCTTTGACCAAATTTTCCCGCGCTTTCGTGGATGGACCGATTTGAAGGTGCACGCTGCCAACGCCACGGAAATTCTCGCACTCGAACCCGATGTCGTCTTCTTGGCGACACCTCACGAAGCAAGCCATGACTTGGCTCCTGTTCTGTGCGCACAAGGCATCACGGTCTTCGATCTTTCTGCAGCATTTCGACTGCGCGATCAATCGGCATATCCAAAGCATTATGGATTTTCGCATGCGCATCCGCAGTGGCTCGAGAAGGCGGTCTATGGCATCGCCGAACTCAATCGCACTGCTATTTCAAAGGCGCAGTTGATCGCAGTTCCAGGTTGCTATCCAACGAGCGTCATACTTGCGCTTCGACCACTCGTCGATGCCGGACTTTTGGAAAACACTTCGATCATTGTTGACAGTACAAGTGGCGTAAGCGGCGCTGGGCGATCCCCTGCTCTCAAGAGTCTCTTTTGTGAAGTCAGTCAACAGGCTTATGGTGTCTTCACACATCGCCACCAACCAGAAATGATTCAAGAAACGCTTTCCGATGTGATCTTCACTCCACACCTTGGACCATTTGATCGCGGAATTCTCTCAACTATTCATGCGACTCTTCGGCCGAACATCAGCGAAACACAAGTTCGTGAAACCCTTTGCAATCGATACGCATCAGAGCCATTCGTCAACATTCTCAAAGCAGGTGATTGGCCCTCGGTTTCCGCAGTGCAATCGAGTAATCGATGCGATATAGGTCTCGCCGTCGACCCAGCGCGACAGCACCTCATACTCTCAAGTGCGATTGACAACCTGATCAAAGGTGCTGCCGGTCAAGCAGTTCAATGTATGAACATTCGATTTGGCTTTGCAGAAACACAGGGATTTTCAGCGCCTGCCGCGTCAAATGCGATGCCCATCGGAGTCCACTCATGATTCAATGCTCACTCTTTGTCGTCAAACTCGGCGGCGCACTCCTTGATGATTCCGCAGCACTTTCAGCGACGATCGACTCGATCTGCGCACTGCACACAGCTCGACCTGGATCGGTCATCGTCGTGCATGGCGGCGGAAGTTCTGTCGATCGCCATCTTGCACGACTTGGAATGCCAACAGAAAAACGTGATGGCATTCGCCTGACACCACCCGATCAGATGATCGAAATTTCTGCGGTACTCAGCGGCCGAGTCAATGCGACCATCGTTGCGGAACTTCTCGCAAGAGGATCTTCGGCAGTTGGACTTTCCTTGGCGGATGGATTTCTTACCTCCTCAATCACGACCACGCGCTATCCGTTCAATCCCGGCCGCGTTGGCGAAGTTGTCGGCGGTGACGCAAAGCTTGTGCATACTCTGCTCAATGCTGGATTCTTGCCAATCATCTCCAGCGTTGCGGTGGATGCGGGCGGAGATTTGCTCAATGTGAATGCAGACGATGCCGCGGCTGCGATTGCGCGAATTGTCGGCGCAACAAGACTTGTTTTCTTGACCGATGTCTCTGGCGTTCTTGATCAAGATGGCGCACTCATCTCGCAAATCACTGCGTCAGAAGTTGCAACCTTGATCGAACAAGGTGTGATCTACGGTGGCATGATCCCCAAGATCAACAACGCGCTTGCCACAGCGACTGAAACTGGAATCTGTGTTGTGATTGCCGGGTGGCGTGATAAAAATATTCTGGCCAGGCTTGCTGAGGGTGAATCCGTCGGTAGTACCATTCTTCCCCCTTCTATCGCATCGCTACACACCACACAATCAACACTCTCACGATGACACTCACCGCACCAATCCTCGTCACACGCGATCTGATTCAGGTTGTCGATCTCTCCGCAACCGAGATCACACATCTCTTTGCACTTGCAAGCAGAATGAAGGCTGACTATTCAGCATTCGCAGGAAGTCTTGCGCAGCGTTCCCTCGTGATGCTCTTTGAAAAGCCTTCGCTGCGCACTCGCGTTTCCTTTGAACTTGGATTTCAGAAACTTGGCGGCGGAGTCAGCTTCTTGGATCATCAAGCATCGCCGATCGGTGTGCGCGAAACCGTCGAGGATTACGCGCAAAATCTTTCGCGCTGGGTTGATGTTGTTGCCATTCGCTGTCGATCACATGATCTACTCAAACGATTTGCGGCGGCGAGTTCTGTGCCCGTGATCAATGCGCTCAGCGATCTGCATCATCCATGCCAAGCGCTCGCCGACATCTTCACATTGTTGGAAACTGGAATCCCAATTGAACAACTTCATCTCGTTTGGGTTGGTGATGGGAACAATGTATGCCACTCACTCATCGAAACGGTCGCCACACTTGGCGGCAGAATGACCGTGATCACTCCCCCGTCCTATCGACCACCTGCTGAAGTTCTTCGAGTGGCAGATGGTCGTTCGTGCCGCAGCGGCGCACGCATTGTCTGCACGGATGATCTCGATGCTGTCAAAGGTGCGGATGCGATTTATACCGATGTATGGATATCCATGGGCGAAGAATCTCAAACTCTTGAAAAGACCGCACTTCTTGAACCATATCAAGTCAATGCAGAGCTCATGCGCAGGGCTGGCGCGAACGCTCGTTTCATGCACTGCCTTCCTGCGAAGCGTGGCGAAGAAGTCACTGCGGAAGTAATCGATTCATCCGCATCGATCGTTCTTGACCAAGCCGAAAACCGCATGCATGTGCAGAACGCACTCATGCTCGCACTGCTGCGACCAGATATCGCACTTCGCATCTGAATCTCGACCGCACACAACTCGTCCGCTTTCTATTCACACCGTCCGTTCTTCCATCTTTGCTTTGAAGGAGTCACCATGAGTCAGTCATTCAAACCCCGCCGTGTTTCACTCGCGTATTCCGGAGGTCTCGATACTTCCTGCATCATTCCATGGCTCGTTGAGACATATGGATGCGAAGTCATCGCCGTCGTGGCAGATGTTGGTCAAGGCGCGCGAGAACTTGAAGGAATTCAAGAGAAAGCAATTCGCTCGGGCGCGACCAAATGCGTGATCAAGGATCTGCGCAAGGCCTTCCTCGAAGAGTTCGCATATCCAATGGCGATCACTGGCTCGGTCTATGAAGGTCGATATCTCTTGGGAACTTCGATTGCGCGACCGATCATTGCACGCGCTCAGGTCGAAGTCGCACTTGCTGAAGATTGCGATGCACTCAGCCACGGTTGCACCGGCAAGGGCAACGATCAAGTTCGATTCGAGTGCACATTTGCTGCGCTTGCGCCGCACCTTCCAGTCATTGCGCCATGGCGACTCTGGGATCTCAAGAGCCGTGAACAAATGCTGGACTATTTGAAAGTGCGTTCTATCCCCTGCGCAGCAAGTGCAGAGAAGATCTATTCGCGCGACGCGAATATATGGCACATTTCTCACGAAGGTGGCGATCTGGAAGATCCTTGGAAGGCGCCTCCGGAAGATGTGTGGATGCTCACTTGTGATCCGAAACTTGCACCTGATGCCGGAGCTGAAATCACTGTTTCATTCCGAAGTGGATTCCCAACTTCGCTCGATGGTGTGCCGATGGATTCAGTCACACTTCTTGAAAATCTCAATCGTGTCGGCGGTACGCATGGAATTGGTCGAATCGATTTGGTCGAGAATCGACTCGTCGGCATGAAGAGTCGCGGCGCATACGAAACACCAGGTGGAACAATCTTGATGGAAGCGCTGCGCGGTTTGGAACAACTGTGCTATGACCGCGACACGATGCAGTGGCGACAAAAGCTTGCGCTCGATTTCGCGCGCATCGTCTATGAAGGAACATGGTTCACTCCAGTACGCGAAGTTCTTTGGGCGAGCGCACAAAATGCGGCGCAAGTTCTTGATGGTGACGTTCGCGTTCGGCTCTTCAAAGGCACTGCGACAGTCTCTGGGCGACGAAGTCCGAATTCGCTTTATAGTCAGGATTTCGCGACTTTCGGCGCAGACAATGTCTATGACCAAACTCATGCGGAAGGTTTCATTCGTCTCTTTTCATTGCCGGCGCGTATTCGTGCGCTACGCGATGCTACGAATTCTCAAGCTGCACAAAAGAACTCTGCTGCTCGCACTTCATCCCCTCAGGTCACTCGATGAGCGTGACTTGGGCTGGAAGATTTACGAAAGCAGCCGATCCACTCTTTCGAGCTTTCAACGATTCGCTTGCATTCGACAGAACGCTTTTGCACGAAGATATTGAAGGAAGCGTCGGTTGGGCGCGCGCACTTCAACGGGCGAACGTTTTGTCGGTCAGCGAAGCCGATTCGCTCGTTGAAGCTCTCAACGATGTGTTACGGCATGGCGTTGAAAATCCATCTTCATTGATCGATGCTGTCGACGAAGATATTCACTCTTGGGTGGAGAGAGAACTTGTCGCCCGCGTCGGATCACTGGGGAAAAAACTGCACACAGGTCGCAGTCGTAATGACCAAGTTGCAACTGATTTGCGACTCTGGACTCTCAAGCAGATTGCAAATCGACAGAATGAAATCGAAGCTGCGATTCGAAGCCTTCTCTCTTTGGCAGAGCGCGAACGCGAAACTCTCTTCCCTGGATACACGCATCTGCAACGCGCCCAGCCAATTCTTTTTGGTCATTGGTGCATGGCATATGTCGAAATGTTGCTCCGTGACCGAGATCGATTCAATGACGCAGCGATTCGCACCGGACTCTGTCCACTGGGATCTGGCGCTCTTGCTGGAACTGCATATCCCATCGACCGCGATCACTTGGCGCATGATCTTGGATTTTCTGCACCGACTGCAAACTCTCTCGATGCCGTCAGTGATCGAGATTTCGTGGTCGAAACACTCGCAACCACTGCGCTTGCTGCGGTCCATCTCTCTCGCTTCGCTGAAGACATTATTTTTTATAGCACTGGTGAAGCAGGATTGATCGAACTCTCCGAATCCGTCACAAGCGGTTCCAGTTTGATGCCACAAAAGAAAAACCCAGACGCACTCGAACTTATTCGAGGAAAAACTGGGCGACAGATTGCAAACCTTGTGAACATCTTGACAGTTCTCAAAGGATTGCCTCTTGCATACAACAAAGATCTCCAAGAAGACAAGGAGCCTCTTTTCGATGCGATGGAGCATCTCTCGCTCAGCTTACGAATGCTTCCGCCTGTGCTTGATGGATTGATTGTCCACCGCGAACGTGCGCGCGCTGCCGCAGGTGGTGGATATTCCAATGCCACCGAACTTGCTGATTATCTTGTGAATCAGGGCATTCCATTCCGAGATGCACATCATTCTGCTGGACGCCTCGTACGCGCAGCCATCAGAGAATCGAAGCCACTCGAAGATCTCACAGTCGCGCAAATGCAAGAGGTCGAACCTCGCATTCAATCCGATGTCTATGTTGCGCTGACGGTCGACCGTGCGATCGCCAAGCGCGATGTGCGCGGAGGTACTGCACCACTTCAAGTTGCAGGATCTGTTGCAGCCGCTCGCCGTCAGATCGAATCATCCAGCGACGAAGGCTCGACTGAGCGAACGTATTGCGATGCAAAAATTCGCGAAGCTCACATAGATGATCTCGACGCAATCTGCGGGATCATCGAACATTGGGCTCGACAAGGCGAACATTTGCCTCGATCGCGCGACGAAATACTCGAGTCACTTTCGGAATTCGCAGTCGCTGTTGAAGGTGATACCGTTGTTGGATGCGGCTCCCTGTGGATTTATACCCCACAGTTAGCCGAAATCCGCTCACTTGGAGTGGTGCCTGGTCGCAAAGGCGGAGGCCTTGGTTCGACACTCACTCGATACTTCGTTGATTGGGCTGCTGATCTTGGTATTCCAAAGGTTTTTGTCTTGACACGTGCGCCAGATTTTTTCGCGCGCTGCGGATTCAAGACAGTCAGTGTCAGCATCTTGCCAGAGAAAGTTCTCAAAGACTGCGCAACATGCCCACGCAATGATGCATGTGATGAAGTTGCAATGACTCTCGACACTGGCGCAACACCTATTCGGGCCAACTGATCTATGACCGCAACTCCCACAGCGCTCTCACCCAACGGCATTCCTTCCAATCCCCCCACCACGGCGCCGCATTGGCCACGCGGATTTTCGTCTGGAGGTATTGCTGCAGGAATCAAGAAGCCAGGCGTCAATGATCTTGCGATCTTGTTTGGCAATGGAGAGTTTGGCATTGGAGAACTCTCCGCCGCTGCTGTATTCACACGCAATCTGATTGTTGCCGCGCCGATTCAAGTCTCTCGAGCCAATCTCGCTGTTTCTTCAGCACGAATTCGCGCGCTCATTATTAATTCTGGTTGCGCCAATGCTGCGACTGGCGAAGAAGGTCTTGTTCGCTCACGCCGCACGATTGAATCACTCGCGGCCACTCTGGGTGTTCCATCGCAATCGGTCCTTGTGAATTCCACAGGTGTCATTGGAGTGCAACTTCCAATCGATCGCATCGAGAAGGCATTACCTGCGCTAAAGGCTTCACTTCAACCTGGATCGTGCGAGACATTCGCTCGGTCAATCATGACCACCGATACGCGACCAAAGTGGGCGAGCCGAATCATTCGTTGGATGGAAGGAGCAACTGAACGAACCTGCACCGTGACTGGCGTCGCAAAGGGTGCAGGAATGATTCATCCCAATATGGCAACGATGATTTCAGTGATTGCAACTGATGCAACGCTTACGCCAAGCGCGTTGGACGGACACCTTCGATCCGCCGTCGAACAAAGTTTTCACCGCATCTCAGTTGATGGTGACACAAGCACGAATGACAGTGTCTTTGCGCTCTCTTCCAATTGCGCTGGAATCGTTCCGCCAAATCAACTTGCACTTGCCTTTGAAGCAGTCGCTCAAGAACTTGCGCTCATGGTTGTTCGTGACGGAGAAGGATTCGAGCGCGGACTTGAAGTACGAGTGCATGGAGGACGAACGCAATCAGATGCACTGCAAGTGGCTCGAACTGTTGCAATGAGTTTGTTAGTGCGGACCGCAGTGACTGGTGGCGATCCGAACTGGGGCAGAATCCTCGCTGCAGCAGGCCGCGCGGGAGTCGAATTGAATCCATCAACTCTGCGGGTTTCTGCAGGTGGGATTGCCCTCTTTGCAGCCGGCGAACCAACGAACGCTGACCCCGTTGCAGTCCGCCGTGCATTCACGGCCGACACGGTTCGAATTGAATTAGACCTTGCGATGGGAGATGCGTCTGATGTTTTCTGGTCGTGCGGGTTGACGAAGAGATATGTCGAAATCAACGCCGACTACACAACATAAAAACTATTTTGTCGAACCAATCTCTTTGATTTGATCAAGTCGAACACGTGCTCGACGGAAAGTATCTTGCCATCTTGGTTCGATCAATGGACCAACCACATTCAACGCGCGTCGAATTTCGACTGCCGAAGTTTTTGTTATTACAGTTCCATCGAAAGCCAATGCGCCTGCAATCGCGCAGAGATATTGCAAAAATGCAGCGAGTGCCAAAGGATCTCCAGCATGAAGATCGCTCTCGCGAATGCCGGTCTTTGCCATATCTTTCCAAGTGATCCAACTTTCAATCGACTTGGGAACAGGCACGAATGCTGCGAGAACTTGACTGCTCCACTGCGCGCCATCCGAGGCAGTGCATCGCGCCGCGAGTCGATCAATTGGGTGCGCATTTGGGCCTAAGATCGCGCAAAATAGCCGCATCGCAACCGCACGCGACGCTCCGAAATCATCGTGGTGCAAATCAGGATCGGAGTTCATTTAAGACCTCCATCATGGACCGAACTTCCACATCGATCTCGCTGCCCAATGCTCCGTCCTTGCGCAGAATTCCACAAAGCGCATCTCGAAGTTGCGCACCAACCGCGAATGCGCGCTGAGCTACTTGTGCGGCGGACAATTGGAAACGCTCTCCAATTTTTGCGTGGGGAACTCCTTCGACATGATGGCTCCAGAACATTTCCCACTCATCACGCCGATTTCGCGTCTCGAGTTCTTCTTTTGTTTCCTTCATCGCCAAGTCAAGGGCAGCCAATGCCCACGCCCTCTCGAACTCATGATCGTGCGCTGCGCCCTCACTGAGAACTTCTTCTGACAATGCTTGACCTCCGATGTGAAGTCCAAGCTGAGTTGCATTCTGCCGCCGCAATTCGTGCACGTAAAAATGAAGTCCATTTCGCAACCATTGGCGAAGTCGCAATCCACTCGTCAACCATGACTTGAGATATTCAGAATTGCTCAAGCGATTGGCAAAAAAACCATGCACTAAATCATCCGCATCGATACGCACCATTCGCGCCAATCCGATCTTGCTGCAATAGATGCTCAGCGGCCGAACATAACTCTCCATCACATATCCATTGGCGAGCATCAAACCTGCTTCGCCCTCGGACAATCGATCGGCAATCCACACCGTCTGAGTCTCTGGAAACGATCGACTTGGGGTTAACGGATCTGAAGTGGCACTCATATTCGTTAATTATGAGCGATTTTATGATTTTTGCAAGAAATTTAGGATTTTTCTCAATGCCCACCCCTTGATTATCTATCTCTATGTCGAGTCCTTCCAGGTGGTTTGTGTTTCAATCTGCACGGTTGCGGATTTTTAGATTTCGGGAGTGTGTGTGTCAGCTTCAATTCTGGGGATCAGTTCTGGGGATCAGTTCTGGGGGATCAGTTCTGGGGGATCAGTTCTTGGGGATCAGTTCTTGGGGAGCATCCCGACAGGTGTCGGGGTCGTATTCTCGGTTCATATCCAAAGACCCGAGAATGCGACCCGACCCTGCCGAGACAAACACGGGACAAAATCCCTACACTTCCACCCCGATGGCTTGCAATTCGACGCCTTTCAATTTGGCCACCGATGATTGACAAAATCAATTCGCTCCAGCTCCAAGGAGAGTCAGAACTTGTTGCTGCAAAATCACCAGCGCAAGTCGAAATCTGGCGAACAAAATACCTAGGTACGAACGGAGAATTGAAAGCGCTTATGTCTCTGCTCAAAGATGCGCCCCGCGATCAAAAACCAGAACTCGGAAAGCGACTCAACGAACTCAAGTTGCAACTCGAAGCTTCTTTCGAAAGTCAGAAGAATCTTCTGGGTACTGCGCCCATTGGTCCTTCTATTGATGTCACCGAACCGGGTGTCACACTTGGCGAAGGTCGCCGGCACATTCTCTCCAGAACGATTGATGAAATCATCGACGTCTTTGGGCAAATGGGATTCGCCGTTGCGGATGGTCCAGAGGTAGAAGATGAATGGCATAATTTTACGGCGCTCAATATTCCAGAAGGTCATCCCGCGCGCGACGCTACGGATAATTTTTATATGGGTGAACAGTCCGGCGTGAAGCGACTGCTGCGAACGCAGACTTCCACTGTGCAAATTCGTGCGATGGAAACGCAACCTCTTCCGCTGAAGGTGGTGGCGGTTGGTCGCGTCTATCGACCAGACACCCACGACGCGACTCACTTCTCGATGTTTCACCAGATCGAAGGATTGTGCGTCGATCGCAATCTTTCCCTCGTCGATCTCAAGACCGCACTTCTGCAATTTGCGCACGCCTATTTCGGCAAAGATGCTGAAGTGCGAATGCGCCCAAGCTTTTTCCCATTCACCGAACCTTCTGCAGAAGTCGACATGAAAATGCACATCCGAGGTCAATGGCAATGGGTTGAAATCGGCGGATGTGGCATGGTCGATCCAAACGTCTTTGCCGCAGTTGGAATCGATCCTGAAGAATGGCGCGGCTATGCATTCGGTCTAGGAATTGAGCGAATTGCGATGCGCCGCTATGGCATCAGCGATATCCGATGGCTCTTCGAAAACGACGCAAGATTCCTCCGCCAGTTTTAGCTGGCGAAGGAATGAATTTGCGTTGTAAATAACCCGGAATTCAGAAACAGAAACTTACTCTGGCTTGTTCTCTGGCATGTTCTCTGGTTTGCTTTCAGCCTTCGTTGTTTCCTTACGAATCTTTGCTGCGAAAGCAGTTCGTTTATCCGCAGTGGTTCGACGAACTGAACTTCCACCTGAAACTTGCGATCCACCTTCACGGCCGACGAGTTGAAGCACGACCAAATTTGTCGCATCTCCGATTCGGCGTCGATCCAGTTTGACGATGCGTGTGTAACCACCTGGTCGATCCGTAAAGAGCGGCGCAACTCGGGTCATCAAATGATGAACCAAGCGCGGCGACTTTCGAAGTTCGCCATAGCGGTTGAACTCAATCTCGCTCGCTGCTGGGAGGGCCCAGTATGCGCTCGTCTTGCGTTCTTCCTTGACATTGGGATCAGCAATCCAAGCAAACACTGCACGGTCAGTCAATCTGCTGTGAAGCAAACGACGAGCCGCAAGAGTGCGATGTCGAGCGATTGTGATCAGGCGTTCCACGTACGGCTTGACGGCTTTCGCCTTAGTCAGAGTCGTGACGATTTCGCCATGCTCAAAAAGTCCTGCTGCCAAATTGCGCAGCAATGCTTTGCGATGATCGCTTTCCAAACAGAGTTGTTTACCGGCTACACGATGTCTCATTTTTCAATACTCCTTCTAATTTCAGGCTTTCGACGAAGAGCCTTCTGATACTTGCATACCGAGCGATAAACCGAGCTCTTGCAGACGACTCTCGATTTCAGTGAATGAAGTCCGACCGAAGGAACGGAGTTCCATCAGATCGGCTTCGGTCTTTTGCACGAGTTGTCCGACAGTAGTAATCCCCGCAGTTTGCAGGCAATTCGTACCGCGCACACCAAGATTCAGATCCGCGATAGTCATGGAAAGTTTGCGATCCAAATCACTATCAACTTCTTGATCGGAGGAGAGTCCTTGATCAACCATTTCATCTCCAGCCGAATCAAACTGCACGAATGGATTGACATGCTTGCGAAGAATCTTGCCTGCTTCAACGACTGCCATCTCTGGAGTCACTGTGCCGTTGGTCCAAACATCAAGAACGAGACGCTCGTAATTCATACGCTGACCGACGCGCGTGTCTTCCACGCGATAACGAACGCGTAGAACTGGCGTGAAAATTGCGTCGACTGGAATTTCTCCAATGACCTGATCTTCTTCGGTGTTGTATTGCTCACTTGCAGGTTGATATCCACGACCTCGATTGACCGTGAGTTCAACTTCAAAGCGAACCTTGTCATTCACTCTGCAAATGACATGATCTGGATTGAGAATGCGAACCGAAGCATCTGATTCAATGGACGCGCCAGTGACATCGCACGGGCCTTCCACTCGAATGTGCACTTTCTTGGTTTCATCGCCGTCCATCTCCACGATCAGTCCTTTGATATTGAGCAAGATGTCAGAGACATCCTGAACAACTCCTGGGATCGAAGAAAATTCATGGGTGATTCCTGCGATTGCCAATTTCGTAATCGCCGCACCTTCGATGCTTGAAAGCAAAATGCGACGAAGGCTGTTGCCAATGGTGGTACCGAATCCGCGCTCAAAAGGCTCAGCGGAAAAACGGCCAAATGTCGTGGTCATACTGGTTTTATCAGCAGTCACACGACCCGGTAATTCAAGACCTCTCCATCGAATATGCATGATTCAAATCTCCTAATGCGGCAGTATCCAGTCCGAACAGAACGAGCCTAGCCCCGATCGGAACCGCAGAACCCTGCCGGGTTGCTCTGCGGCCCTGCTTTGGGGCAATAGGCGAAAGATGATGTTAGACGCGTCGCTTCTTTGGCGATCGGCATCCGTTGAAAGGAAGCGGTGTCTGATCTTCAATCGTCAGCACCTTCAGCCCGTTGGCTTGAAGAGCGGTGACAGCTGATTCTCGGCCGGGGCCAGCGCCACGGACCCGAACTTCGACCTCGCGCATGCCGATACGACGGGCCTTCCCCGCCGCTCGCTCGCTTGCACGACTCGCAGCAAATGGCGTGCTCTTGCGCGCGCCCTTAAATCCAACACTTCCAGCCGAGTCCCAGCAAATGGTCTCGCCGTTGGTGTCTGTAATTGTGACGATCGTGTTGTTGAACGAAGCGCTCACATTCACGATGCCCTTAATAACGTTCTTACGAATCTTTGGTTTCTTCGACATAGTTTTTTCTCTGGTTGAATCTTTGGATTAACCGTTTACGCCCTTCTTACCAGCGACGGTCTTCTTCTTACCCTTGCGAGTACGAGCATTGGTACGAGTGCGCTGTCCACGACATGGCAATGAACGACGATGTCGCTCTCCGCGATACGCATGAATGTCCTTGAGTCGTTGAATGTCCTGCGCAACTTGACGTCGCAGAGCACCTTCAACGATGTAACCATCATCGATCTCCTTCGAGATCGCTGCAAGTTCCTGATCGCCAAGTGTGTGCGTTCGGCGATTGGGATCAATGCCAGTCTTTTCCAAGATCTTCTCGGCGCCCTTTGGGCCGATACCGTGGATGTACTGGAGTGAAAAGAGGATTTTCTTTTTGTCTGGAATGTCGATACCGGCAATACGTGGCATAGTTTTCTCCGATGTGGTTTCAGTTTTGATTCAGCTTTGGATCATCGCTTTGAATCATCCTTGGGATCATCCTTGTCGTTGCTTCAGTCTTGGGTTCTTCTTGTTTATGACAAAGCGCTTGCCCTTTCGGACAACAATCTGGCAATCGAGTGTTCTGCGCTTGATACTGCTTCTAACCTTCATAAGTAACTCCGTAAATATTGATGAATCTTTGTTTGAGTTGGGGGTGAAAATTTACTGTTGTGCTTGATCTTGTTTCGTTCTTGTTTCGTCTTACTGCCTGAAAGTGATTCTGCCCTTGGTCATGTCGTATGGGCTCATTTCAATCGTGACTCGATCGCCTGGAAGAATTCTGATGAAGAACTTTCTCATCTTGCCGCTGACATAGGCCAGAATTTCATGGCCATTCTGAAGTTTGACTCGAAACATCGCATCAGGCAATGCTTCAGTGACTTCGGCTTCGAGGGTGATCTTTTCTTCTTTGGCCATTTATAGTTTTTAACTCCTATTGATAGAGCTACGCGATCCATCAAACATTTCATCCAGAATTTCGCAACCACTTCGAGTGATGACAACTGTGCGCTCCACTGAGCAACCTGCGGCACCACTTTCAGTTCGCATTGTCCAACCATCAGAGCAAGCAACAAGCCGGCATCCGATGGCAAATCCGTCGGCATCAACCGAGCGAATCCCATCTGGACGAGAAACAACTGTTGGCTCGACCGACAACACCATGTCTGGCAAGAGAGTGAAATCTCCACGTTCAACAAAACCAGCTTCGATTCCGCATGGCGCGATCGGCGCTTCGTGCAGAGCGCGACCAATTCCATGACCTGCGTAGCCAGTGACGAGGCCAAGGCTTCGAGCTTCGGCAACATCTTGCATTTTCTTTGCGACTTGTGACCAACGAACTCCTGGAGCCATCGTTGCCAAGGCGACTTCGAGCATTTCGTGACATCCGCTGACCATCGCATGAGATCTGCTCGTTCCACGACCGATGACGACGCAGTCAGCAACATCAGCGCACCATCCACCCAATCGAACAGCGACATCGACAGTGACAACATCACCATCACAGAGAGGTTCATCAGATGGAACAGCGTGAATCAATCGATCATTGACTGCGATGCAGCAAGACGCGGGGAATGCGGCATGACCAGCATGACCAGCATGACCAGCATGACCAGCATGACCAGCCACTCGTGATTCGATCGCCAGATTCTGAACCAAACTTTCCGCTCGTTCTGCAGCGATAATTCCAGATGCAATCGATGCCAACGAAGCTGGCGTTGCTCCGATGACCGCGCATCGAAGAGCCGCATCGACTGCAGCGCGAGCGACAATCGCTGCAGCTTGAATCGCTTCAATTTCAACAGCAGTTCGAAGTTCGACTTGACGTCCTCCGCCAACTTGCGGTCCATTGCTTGCGTGACTTCGTCGAACAACAGTCGATTCACCCAAGCGCACAGTTGCAACAACTCCACCACGCCGTGTATCGGCGTCGGTGAGAACTTCGCTTGGAGTTGTTCGGCTTGGAGTTGTTCTGATCGTGACCATTTCTGATTTAACCTCTTGCCGATCGAATGCGTGGACCAGAGTCGTTTGTCCCTGTCGTGAGGAATCCCGAATAGTTTCGCATCAATAGGTTTGCTTCAATACGTTGGACAAGATCCAATGCAACGCTGACCACGATGAGCAGACCCGTTCCGCCAAGGAACTGCGCGACAAAGAATGGAATTCCAAGTTGTTCGCTGACGATCGTTGGGATGATTGCGATGAGTGCCAGAGCACCAGCTCCGACATACGTGATCCGTGAAATGACGGTTTCCAAATATTCGGCAGTGCGTGGGCCAGGTCGTAGACCAGGGATGAAAGACCCGTGATCGCGAAGTTGTTTGGACATGTCTGTTGGAGACAACTGAACAGTCGTCCAAAAGTATGAGAAGAAATAGATCAACAGAATCTCAATCACGACATATGGATATGACCCGATTTGCAAATTCTGTGCAATGAAACTCGTGATGCTGGACCAAGTTGATGATGCATCCGCTGCTGCAGCGCGTGACGCAAGCCATGCGCAACCCGATGCTGGGAACATCATCAGCGTGCTTGAAAAGATGATCGGCATCACACCAGCGTGGTTGATTCGAAGAGGCAAGTAATGACGTTGACCGCCAAACACTTTGCGACCACGCGTGTGCTTTGCTTGTTGAATTGGAATTCGGCGCTGTGCCACGGTGATAATGATCGCGCCGCCAACAACGAATAGGAAGCCTGCGAGCAGAATGAGCAAGCCAACAACGCCGATCTTTGCATCGCCGCCTTGAAGACTTGCATCGAAATTCTTAACGATCCAAGTTGCAGCACTTGGCATTCGTGACAGAATTCCCGCGGTCAGAATGATCGAAACACCGTTGCCGATTCCATACTTGTCAACTTGTTCGCCCAACCACATAAGGAAGAGACTTCCTGCTGTGAGTGCAGAGATTCCAGAGACATAGAAGATGACCAAGCCGCCACCGAGTTGGAATTGAGGTTGAACCAAATTCTGCGTGCGGAGGAATCCCAACCACATAAGACCTTGCAACAAACAGAGTCCGACGGTTGCGTAACGCGTCCACTCCATGATCTTCTGTTGTCCAGACATTCCGTCTTTCTTGAGTTCTTGCAGCGATGGAACGACCGCCTGCAACAACTGAAAGATAATGCTCGCCGTGATGTACGGCATAATTCCCAATCCGAAGATCGTCGACTGCTGCAAAGAGCCGCCAGAGAAGATCGATGCGTATTCAAGCAATCGACCGAATCCACTCTGATCGACTGATGCACGGGATGCAGCCTTGGCAAGTTCCGTTTGATCGACTCCCAACAGCGGGATCCAAAAACCAATTCGATAAATGACCAAGACGCCCAAAGTGAAAAACACTTTGTTGCGAAGGTCGCGAATTCGGAAGATGTTTGCAAATGCTTGGAGCATAATTTTGAGGGATCAGTTCTTGTCTTAACTCTTGTCTTCGGTCTTGTCTTGCTTCTTCGCTGGCTTATCTTTCTTCTCTTGCTTCTTTTCTGCTTTGGCTTCTGCCGGAACCGCAGGTTCTGCAACTTCCTTTGCCTTTGGAGCACGCTTGGCAGCATTTGCCTTCTTCGTGGCTTCGACTTCTGCTTCTGCTTGAGCTTTGGCAGCATCCTTTGCGGCATAAGGGGTCAAGACAGCAGTTCCGCCAGCAGCTTCGATCTTGGACTTTGCTTGTCCAGAGAATCGATCAGCTGTGACATTCAATTTGACTGCGAGATCTCCGTTACCCAAGATCTTCAGCGGAAGCTTGGTGTCGCGAATCAGTCCAACTGAGGCAAGAGCATTGCCATCAACAACTGTTCCTGCTTTGAAATGCTTTGCAAGATCCGCAACATTGACGACGTGGTAATCAACTCGGAAATCTGAATTGGAAAATCCGCGCTTTGGAAATCGTCGAAGCAGCGGAGTCGATCCACCCTGATATCCAGGACGACTTGTCCAACCTGCACGACTCTTCGCACCGTTGTGACCGCGACCGCTTGTGCCGCCCTTGCCACTACCTTCACCGCGACCAACGCGCATACGAAGTTTGTCTTTTCCAACCACCTTTGTGACATCATGGATCATCATGGCTTTATTTCCTCATCTAAAATGAACTGCGAATCAAGACTGAACCGGGGGTGTAATACTCTCTGGTGCTGCTGAAGCCGGGGCCGGGGCTGAAGCTGGCGCTGAATCTGAAGCTGGCGCTGCGCCGCCGTCGGTACGCGGACGTCCACCACTTGGCCGACCTCCACCACCTCCGCCGCCGCCACCACCACCGAAGCGATTTCCACCGCCACCACCACCGCCGCCGCCGCCACCACCGCGTCGGCGTTCATCGCCAACGGTGTTGACTGGAGCTGCTGCGCGTTCACCCGAACGCTGTGATGGCATTGCTGCTACACCGCGAGCAATTGCATCTTCGACTGTGGTTGTTCCAAGGGTCACGCCGCGAAGTTTCTCAACTTGCTCGCGCGTTCGGAGCATGTCGAGTGCAGCGAATGTTGCCTTGACTAAATTCTTTGCGTTCGTGGATCCATACGCTTTCGTCAAGCAATCCTGAACGCCGAGCATGTCGAGAACTGCACGAACTGATGCACCTGCGATGACGCCTGTACCAGGACTTGCTGGAACCAAACGAACCGTCGATGCGCCGAAACGACCTTCGACGGAATGCGGAAGCGTTCGACCTTGCATTGGATAAGCCTTTAATTTGCGACGACCTTCACGCGTGGCTTTCTCAACACTCGTTGGAACTTGATTGCTCTTTGCATATCCAACTGCAACCTTGCCGTGTCGATCACCGACCACGACGAGTGCGCCGAAGCTGAATCGTCGACCACCTGCCACGGTGGAGGATGTTCGGAACACCTTCACTGTTGTTGCGTCTACGCCACTGTCATCAAAGTTATCGTTCATATTTGTTCTCTGAATCTTTCAATAAAAAGCATTAATTTAGAATTTGAGTCCTGCTGCGCGTGCTGCTTCGGCCAACGCCTTGACTCGTCCGTGATAGAGGTATCCACCTCGATCGAAAACCACTTGGCCAACGCCGGCCTTGATCGCGCGTTCGGCGACTGCACGTCCGACGGCGGTTGCCGCGTCCGAGTTGCCACCGACTTTGCCTGCAAATTCTTTGTCCTTCGATGATGCAGCAGCGAGCGTGCGCCCAGCCAAATCGTCGATGATCTGAACATAAATGTGGCGTGGTGATCGGAAGACCGCCAAGCGTGGTCGCATCGGAGTTCCACGAAGGGTCTTGCGAAGTCCCTTGCGTCGTCGGCTGCGTCGAGTTCGTTTTTGTGTGCAAATATCCATTGGAATTCCTTTCGAGCGCCTTAGGCGCCGAATGCCTTGCCCTTCTTCCGTTGAATGACTTCATCGGAATACTTGATGCCTTTACCGTTATATGGTTCTGGCTTTCGTTGACTGCGAATCAAACTTGCGAACGCTCCAACCTTCTGTGCGTCGACGCCAGAGAGATTGATGATTGTGTTGTTGTCGATCGTGCATGCGACGCCTTCTGGAAGCATCAATTCGATCGGATTGCAATATCCCACGGAGAGAATCAATTTCTTGCCTTGGAGTTTGGACGTCCATCCCACGCCGACCACTTCAAGCTTGCGGGTGAATCCTTCTGACACGCCCTTGACCATCTTGTTGATCACTGCGCGAGTTGTTCCCCAATATGCGCGACGATTTCCTTCTTCCATTCGTGAAACATCATCAATGGTGCAAGAAATAGTCTTGGTCTTGTCGTCATATGCAACGACCATCTCTGGTCGATAGGTGAAAGAGTTATTCCCTTTCGGACCCTGAATGCTGACAGTCTTCGTCGCAGCATTGACTGTGATTTTCACAGTGGCTGGGACGGGAATGAGTTGTTTTCCGATTCGGCTCATGGGTGGTTCTTTCTGTTCTTCTATTCTTCGAGTGCTTACATCAGTATTCGTTTACGAAACGGCGCACACAACTTCGCCGCCTACGCGCATTTCACGAGCCTTGCGGTCACTCATCACGCCTTGGCTTGTTGAGACCACCGTGATCCCAAGTCCTTCAAGAAGTCGGGGCATTGATTCGGCCCCGCAATACACGCGGCATCCTGAATGGGAAACGCGATCAATGCGATTGATCAGCGTTTCTCCACGAGGTCCATACTTCAATTGGACACGCAGAAGTCCTTGGCGTCCGTCTGGGATCACTTCGAATCCCATAATGAAACCTTCGTCGCGCAACACCTCTAAAACTCCTCGATTGAGGCGGTTATTGAGGCAAGTCACGTTCTTGCGGCGAATAGACACAGCATTACGGATGCGGGTCAACATATCGGCGGTTAGATCTTGCAATGACATGGTTTGGTCCTTGAATATTGTCCTGAGTAATAAATATCGGCGTAGTGAATTACCACGAAGCTTTTCGCATGCCTGGGATCATTCCCAGCAACGCCAACTGGCGCAACATGTGACGACTGATTCTGAACTTTCTGTAATACGAGCGGGCATGCCCCGTGATCTCGCAGCGATTTCGTTTTCGCGTCGAAAACTTCGGCGCAATCTTCATTTTTGCAAATACGCGTTTACTTGCCATAGTTCTCCTTATTGAGCAGCAGCTGCTGCAACTGGCTTGCTTGATGTTTCTTCTGGCTTCACGAACGGCATTCCAAGTTCAGCCAAGACAAGCCGGCTTTTCTTTGGATCGCTATGCGTGAAGACGATGTTGATGTTCATTCCGTGCGAGTGATTGATGTTTGCCATGTTGATTTCAGGCCAAACAGCCTGTTCGCTCAATCCCATCGCAAAATTTCCTTGACGGTCGAATGTCTTGTCCGACACGCCGCGGAAATCCTTGATACGTGGCATGGCGAGGTTGATCAAACGATCAAGAAAATTCCACATGCGTTCGCGGCGCAGAGTCACCATGAATGCACTTGGCGCACCTTCTCGAACCTTGAAGTTCGAAACTGCTTTCTTTGCAAGAATCATGATTGGCTTCTGTCCAGAGATTGTCGAGAGTGTGCCAATCACAGCGTCGCGATACTCAGGCTTCAGTTTCTGATTCTCGAGGTGACGACCAACTCCAACGTTGATCACAACCTTGTCAATCCTTGGCAATTGATGAATGTTCTTCATGCCGAATTCCTTCAGAACTCGGGCGGAAACTTCTTCGCGATACGCCCGACGCAGTCGAGGTTCAGGAAGCGATGTTGGTATTTCTTTCTTGCTCATTGATACTCCTTCAGGACTTGGACTTGGTCTTGGACTTGGTCGCACGTCTCAGCACATGCAATTCACTATTGTTTCGCGCTGAAAGACGAACCTTCGAACCATCAGGCTTGGTGACAAATCGAACGCGCGATGGTTTCCCATCAACGACGGGGCTGACATTGGAAATGTGAATCGAGAGTTCTTTCTCGATCACGAAACCCTTTGGCTGTTGCTGGTTGGGCTTCATATTGCGCTTGCGCACATTGACGCCTTTGACAATCACGCGCATCGCCTTGCGATCCACCGTGATAATTTCACCAGTTTCACCGCGGTTATTTCCTGCGGTAACAACGACAAGATCGCCTTTTTTTACATGGAGCGGCATGGGATTAGACCACCTCTGGCGCGAGGGAAACGATTTTCATGTAATTCTTTTCCCGAAGTTCACGTGCAACCGCGCCGAAGATGCGCGTGCCCTTGGGATTACCATCATCATCGATCAGAACGCATGCATTCGAATCGAACCGAACGTAGGAGCCGTCATTACGACGAACTGGATATTTGACGCGCACAATCACTGCAAGTGCTTTGTCCCCGGACTTCACGTCACCATTGGGAATTGCTGCTTTAATTGCAACACGAACTCGATCGCCGACCGACATCGAAAGACGCGTGAAGCGTCCTCGAGCGGTACTTGATCCAAGCACACCGATCACCATGGCTTCACGTGCGCCACTGTTGTCGGCTACTTCAAGTCTGCTCTCTTTTTGAATCATCGCTGAGGTCTCCGTTAATTTCTTTACTTCTTGACTGACTTCTTTGGTGCTGTTTTGCTCGCAGTTTTGGTCGTTGGCTTGCCAGCATCCTTCAAAGGATCTTTGGCCTTGACTGTTTCGCCATAAACCATTTCTGCCTTCATTGGTGCGCGTTCAACAATCCGAACAAGCGCCCAGCGCTTGGTTCGTGACACTGGACGGCACTCTGCGATCTCCACGCGGTCACCCGCATGCGAGTCGTTAGTTTCATCATGAATCTGCAGAACTGTGCGCTTGCGGACATACTTTCCATAGCGTGGATGTCTGGCGGAATATTGAATGACAACACGTCGTGTTCGATCTTGCACATCTCGATCGACCATGCCGATCAGGCGAGGGCTTTTCTCTGGAATCACAACTGGGGATTTACGACTCAAGACATCACCTTCTTTCCTTCAACAAGCTTGCCGGCTTCGAACTTCTTCAGATCGGATCGCTTTGCACCTGGCTTCTTGGCGGCTATTTTCTTTACGACTGGAGCTTTCGCAACTTTCTTGCGAGAAACTGGTGGATTCTTTGCGACTCGGCGCGACGACTCTTCAGTCAACAGCCGAGCGAGTTCGACTCGCATCTTGCCGAACTGAGAAGAGTCCTTGATCTTTTCAGTCACAACTTGCGACTTGAGATTGAACAGCGCGCGACGGACTCGGGCGCTTTCGAGGCCCAAGTCTTCGTCATTCATTTTCTTGATTTCATTCATTTCCATTGATTCAGTTCCTTGCTTAAATATCTATCTCGTGTATCTATCTCGTTATACTGCCAAACGACGGGCAACCATTCTGCAGCGAATCGGCATCTTGTGCGCCACACGCGCCAAAGCTTGCTTCGCCAAATCTTCTGGAACACCTTCGACTTCGAAGAGAATTGTTCCAGGCTTCACGCATGCTGCCCAATATTCGACTTCAGCTTTTCCAGTACCCATTCGGGTTTCCAAAGGCTTCTTCGAAATCGGCTTCTCTGGGAAAACTCGAATATAGAGTTTGCCTTGGCGACGAAGGAAATGCTGAGCTGCAATACGGCCTGCATCGATTTGACGACCGCTCAGCCACACTGTTTCCAGTGATTGCAATCCATAATCTCCGAAGGCGACATAGTTGCCGCGTGTTGCGCAGCCCTTCATCTTGCCGCGCTGTTGCTTGCGGTACTTGACTCGTGATGGAAGTAGTTTCATGTCTTCTTTTCTTTTCTGGGTTCAGTTCAGATCAGCGTCTTCCACGCGCACGGGCTCGACCGCCCGCTGCATTGGATTGATATTCGGGTTGAGTTTCAGCAGCGGAATACATGCCGCGATAGACCCACACTTTGACGCCAAGCGCGCCATAGGTTGTGAATGAATGCGCGAGCGCGTAATCAACATGTGCCTGCAAGGTTGAACGTGGAATCGATCCAAGTCGCATATCAAGTGTTCGGCTCATTTCTGCGCCGCCCAAACGACCTGCCAAGAGAATTCGAATTCCCTTTGCACCATTCTGCATTGCACTTTCGCAGCGCTGCTTGATGAGGCGACGAAAATTCGCGCGCTTCTTCAATTGTTCTGCCATTGTTTCTGCGATGAGTCTTGCATCAATTTCTGGATTGCGAACTTCAACAACATTCACGGCGACTTTGCGACTCGTCAACGCTTGAAGTTCATTGACCAATTGTTCCTTGCCGGAACCCTTGAGTCCAAGCACTTGGCCAGGACGCGCCGTCTTGATGACGACAGTCAATTCTTCGCGCGTTCGCTCGATGAGAATGTCGCTCACCGCCGCAAAGGGAGGTGTGCGATTCAATCGCTTGTCAATGAACTGGCGGATCTTGTAATCCTCGACCAACAATTCACCAAAGAGAGCTTTCGGAGCAAACCAACGGCTCTTGTGCGCTTCAGTGATGCCGACTCGAAAACCAAATGGATGTGTTTTTTGACCCATATTGAAAGCCTCAGGATTTGCGCTCAGCGACAGTCACATAGATATGACATGTGCGCTTCTTGATTGGATGTGAGCGCCCACGGTCTTTCGGCTGAAAGCGCTTGATGATTGGACCTTCGTCCACCTTTGTTTCTTTGATGAAGAGTGAGCCAACATCGGCATCCTTCTCTTCTGCATTGGCGATTGCGCTCTTGAGCACAACCTTCACGAACACTGCGCCGCGGCGCGGGCTGAAGTCCAGACGAGCCATTGCACTTGCGACATCAAGTCCGCGGATCATGTCAATGACCAAACGAACTTTTCGCGGTGCGATTCGGCAGTGACGATGTGTAGCTGTATATGCCATAGGTATCTCCAGATGAATCAGATTCAGGACTTCTCGCCGCCGGCGATGCCTTCCTTCTTGTTCGTGTGTCCTCGGAAGGAACGCGTCATTGAAAACTCGCCAAGCTTGTGTCCAACCATGTCTTCAGTCACGAAGACATCAATGAACATGCGTCCGTTGTGCACTTGAAATGTCGTACCCACAAATTCGGGGACGATCGTGCATGCGCGGCGCCAAGTCTTGATTGGCAGACGTCGGCTTCCCGGTTGAATTGCTTCGACCTTGCGGAAGAGCTTTTCGTCAACTGCGGGACCTTTCTTTGATGATCGAGACATGTTTCGTAATCTCCTGAGTAAATAGACCGAAAATTAGACTTTCAATTGACCGTAACGACGACTGAATCGACGTCGAAGAATTCGTTCATCACTAGCCTTGCCGCGCAAACGAGTGCGACCGCCCTTTGATGGTGTGTTGCTTGCATTCGATGGAATCTGTCCACCCTTCGAACGACCTTCACCACCTCCGTGCGGATGCTGATGATGACTCATCGCCATACCGCGAGTGCGTGGACGTCGTCCGAGCCAACGAGCTCGACCTGCTTTGCCAAGTTTGACAAGCGCGTGATCTGCGTTTCCAACTGGACCGATTGTTGCGCGACAATCGAGAGAGACCTGACGAATTTCGCCAGATGGCATCACGAGAGTTGCGAAGCGACCTTCTTTATTTGTCAGACGAGCTGACATTCCTGCAGAGCGAACTAATTGTGCGCCGCGTCCAGGAACCATTTCGATTGCGTGCAGTTCGAGACCTGTTGGAATATGACGAAGCGTCATGCAATTTCCAACATCAGGATCGATCTGCTTTGCTGAACTGAGAACATTCGATCCAACCTTGATGTTCTTTGGAGCAAGGATGTATCGCATGCTTCCATCTGCATACTTCAGAAGCGCAAGATGGCACGAGCGATTTGGATCGTATTCAACTCCGACGACCAAAGCTGGCTCATCATCTTTCGTACGACGCCAATCAATCAGACGATAGCGGCGCTTATGTCCACCACCTTGTTGAATAACGGTCAACTTTCCTTGGCAATTTCGTCCACCAGTTTTTGGCAATGGACGAAGCAGGCTTTTTTCTGGCTTCTTCTTGGTGACTTCAGTGTGCAAATTGACCGACGCGTTGCGGCGGCTATTCGTGACTGGTTTGTAAACTCGAATCGTCATGGGTTTCTATGCTCCAGTATCAAATCAGAAGAGTTCGATCCGGTCTTCGGGATGCACACGAACGATCGCATGCTTGACCCACTTGCCTGGAATGAGGCCGAATTTCGCGCGGCGATCTTCGCCTTTTCGGTTGTTGACGCTGACGCCAAGAACACGAACTTTGTACAGCGCTACAACAGCCAACTTGACATCAGTCTTGTTGGCTCGTCCATCAATCTCGAAGGTGTAGCGATTGACATCGCTCGCGCCTGCGTTTGCTTTTTCGGTGATCAGAGGGCGACGAATGACTTCGGTCGGAATCATGATTTGACCTCTTCTGAGTTTGCAAAGCAACTTTCGTCGAGGAATGCAACCAATGTTGCACGGTCAATCACCAGAAATCGGTGATTGAGCAGCTCGAACACGTTGAGTTGATCGACACGAATGGTCGAGGAATATGGCAAGTTCGCAGCGCTTTGTCGAGCGACATCGTTCTTCGGATCGAGCGCAATCAAACAGGTTCGATTGATGCCCACAACCGTGAGCAAATCTGCAAACACAGTGGTCTTTCCCGAAGCGAGATTGAGATGATCGAAGCATTTCACTTCGCCGTCAACAAGCTTCGCGAGCAAAGCGTTGCGGTTAGCGAGACGTCGCATCTTTCTTGGAAGTGACGACCGCAAATCTTCGCGGGTTCGCGTCTTTGCGAATGCAACTCCACCACCCTTGCGGATTGGAGAACGAACGGCGCCTGCGCGGGCTCCACCAGTTCCTTTTTGCTTGTAAATCTTGCGAGTCGAACCATGAACGCTTCCGCGACTCTTGGTTCGGGCAGAGCCTTGTCTTTGGTTCAAGTGAACCGCAACATAAGCTTGCTTCAGTAATGCAAAGCGAACTTCGCCGCCGAGCGTTACAGGGTCGATCTTGAGAGAGTCGACCTTCTTACCGTCATGAGAATAGATTGGTAAATCAATCATTTCGTGTTTCCTTCGGCGATATATCGCCGTTTTCGCCTTGCTCTCCCGACGCCAATCACAACAGGCGGTGGGTAGAGTTTGACTTGGATGATGTTCAAGTTGTCCTTGTCGTGTGGTTCCCGAGGGCTTTCGCCGGTTGGGCCTTCACAACAAAGCACGACGTCCGTGAGAAAAATGACGTCTATGCCTTGGCCTGGAGCCTTGCCTTTGGTTTGTAGAGCCGGATTGCAGCTCGAACAGTGAGATAGCCAGAGTTTGCGCCGGGGACCGCCCCCTTCACAATAAGTAAATTCTTTTCAGCGTCGATGCTGATGACATCGAGACTTCGTGTTGTGACGCGCTCGTTACCGAGGCGACCAGGCATCTTCTTGCCCTTCTTGATTTTTGCACCGTGTCCACGATCCGTTCCGTGACTTCCGATGGAACCAGGTGAACGATGCTTGCGCTCAGTACCGTGCGATGCGCAAAGACCCTTGAAGCGATACGCCTTCATAACTCCGGCGAATCCTTTTCCCTTGCTCGTTCCGATGACATCGACAAACTTCACATTGCTGAAGGTCGAGGCGTCAATCATTTGACCGAGAGTGAATGCTTCTGCTTCTGCATCGTTCGCCAAACGAATCTCGCTGTGCACGCGCTTTGGAGCAACTCCAGCTTTCGCATCGTGACCGATGACTGGCATCGAACTGCGGCGTGGCTTGACATCTTCGTATGCAAGTTGAACTGCGCTGTATCCGTCCTTCGCATTCGTCTTCACTTGTGTGACGAAGCATGGTCCAGCGGAAATCACGGTGACTGGAATATTTCGACCATCGTCGAGAAACCAACGAGTCATTCCAATTTTGCGTCCGATGATTGCAGTGTTCATTTGATGCGACTCCGTAAAACTTAGGCTTTGATTTTCACAAACACGCCGGCCGGAACCACGAGACGGTTCAATGCATCGACGGTCTTGGAATTTGGATCTGAGATATCGATGATTCGCTTATGAGTTCGGATTTCGAACTGTTCGCGGCTCTTCTTATCGATGAAAGGCGATCGATTGACGGTATAGATTTCGCGGCGAGTCGGCAACGGAACTGGTCCCGCCACACGTGCGCCACTGATCTTTGTTTGCTCCACGATTTCACGGGCGCTGGCATCCAGCACCTGATGGTCGTACGCTTCGAGTCTTATGCGAATAGTTCCGTTCATAGTAGTTCCCCTAGATCAGGGGCGAATCGGCGATGATATCGACTTGCGTGAAACTGTCAACTGCTTTGGAAAGTTGGGCCGATGT